>JBGTEI010000454.1:0-2069 GCA_041747875.1 Pyrinomonadaceae bacterium
TTAAGACAAATGACAAATCTGACGTGCTAAATGAAACAGAATATGATTACATTTATCCATCGGCTATCGAAAAGGAAAATATTTTTGGAGTTCAGTATCATCCGGAAAAAAGCCATGACCTAGGGATTCACCTCCTTAAAAATTTTATCGAATTATAATGTTTCGACCCAGAATAATACCTGTTTTACTGCTGAAGAACCTGGCACTAGTAAAATCAATTCAATTTAAGAAGCATAAATATATAGGTGATCCTATTAACGCCGTGCGGATCTTTAATGATCTAAAAGCGGATGAGCTTGTGTTTCTCGATATTGAGGCGACGAAAGAAAACAGACTGATTTCCCTGGAATTTGTGAAAAACGTAGGTGAAGAGGCAAATATGCCCTTTGCCGTCGGTGGTGGGATCAAATCCATTGAAGATATCAGGAAAGTGATAAGTGCCGGGGCGGAAAAAGCGATCATTAATTCTTATGCGGCGCAGAATCCGGACTTTATTCGCGAAGCGACTGAGGTTTATGGATCCTCGACGATTGTAGTGTGTATCGACGTTAAGAAAAAATGGCTTAAGGGACACCGAACATGGATCATCGGTGGAACGAAATCTACCCAGTATTCCCCGCTCGAGTTTGCAAAGTTGATGGAAGCAAACGGAGTAGGTGAACTTATTATCCAGTCGATCGAGAAAGACGGGATCATGGATGGGTATGACCTTGAATTGATCAACAAGATATCAACTTCCGTCAGCGTTCCCGTCGTCGCATTGGGTGGAGCGGGCGCAAAGGAAGATCTCTTGAAAGCGTATACAGATGGACACGCCAATGGGTTAGCCGCAGGCAGCTTATTTATTTATCAAAGCAAGAAACGCGGTGTATTGATCAACTATCCTGATAAAAATGAATTGAATTTTGGTTGATAACTCAAACGAGTTTCAGCTGATCGAAAAAAAAATATAAGTACAGAATTGTTTCCTTTCAGTGACGATTCTAAATAGTGCACAACCCAAAACCAACTATGAGTACAAGAACTTATCAACAATGTACGCGCTGCATAATGGATACGACCGATCTGAAGATCACTTTCGATGAAGATGGATATTGTAATCACTGCACTGAATTTTTGGATCGGAGAGTGAAGCATAATTATCAGGGCAAAGAAAGTGACGACGCGCTGGATCGGATCGTTGAAGATATGAAGCGCGCGGGGAAGGGTAAGGAATACGATTGTATTATCGGCATTAGTGGCGGAACCGATAGTTGTTACGCGATATATATAGCAAAGCAGAAGGGATTAAGGGTTTTGGCTGTTCATATGGATAACGGTTGGAATTCCGAAGAAGCGGTTCAAAATGTTAAGAATGTTGCAAAAAAATTAGATGTCGATTATGAGAGCTATGTTTTAGATTGGGAAGAGTTCAAGGACATTCAACTGGCATTTTTAAAAGCCTCGGTACCCGAAGCAGAAACACCTACCGATATGGCAATTCCTGCCGCCCTTCATCACTTTGCGTCGAAATATGGAGTTAAGTACATTATCAGCGGCGGAAACTTTTCGACGGAGGGAATCCTGCCGCCGAGTTGGCATTACAACGCAAAGGATATGAAATATTTCAATCATATTCTGAAAACCTTTGGAAAGAAGAAGATCTCAAGTTTTCCGACTTTTGGATTCGAAAAAGAAACTTACTATAAGTTGGTCAAGGGGATAAAAATCATATATCTCCTTAATTATGTTTCTTATGTTAAAGAAGACGCAATGGAATTTTTAAAGGAGAATTTGGATTGGAAATTTTACGGCGGTAAACACTATGAATCGAAATATACCGGGTTTATTCAGTCTTATTATTTATTTGAAAAATTCGGGATCGATTATCGGCGCGCAACGCTTTCCGCTCAGATCTGCACCGAAGAGATATGTCGAGAGGAGGCGCTAGAGCAAATAAAGGGTAAGCCATATTCTTCGGAAAAAGTTAAAGAAGAAAAACAGTATATTGCAAAAAAACTGGGAATTACTATCAACGAATTTGAAGACATACTCGAACGTCCCGCCAAATGGTATTGGGACTATCCGAA
>JBGTEI010000455.1:0-8927 GCA_041747875.1 Pyrinomonadaceae bacterium
TACTGTATTCGATCGTATCCTGGATAAATTGAAAACCGGGTAAACCGATCGCGTCAAATGATAAGTGGTCCGTACCGCCTGTATTTTGCATTGTCAGGGTTGAAGCACCCATTTTAGCAAAAGGCTCGAGCCAGACACGGAAGATCGGTGCTACTTCTGCGTTACCCTGGAGATAGACGCCACGGAATTTTCCGGTACCGTTATCCATGTTGTAGTATGCGGAAAACTTCTCATATGCAGGTTTTGTAACAAGTTTTCCGGGACCTGCGCCGGTCATCGCGGCAAATCTTCCGCCTCCGCCCTGCATTTCGCCAAAGTGCTGTTTGACATAAGCCTGAGATCCGTTTAAGCCTTGCTCTTCACCGCTCCAGAGCCCTACTCGAATTGTTCTGCGCGGCTTTAGTCCAGTTGCGAGAAGTATTCTTGCGGCCTCCATTGCAACCGCCGAACCCGCACCATTATCCGTTGCGCCGCCCGAACCATGCCACGAATCAAGGTGAGCACCAAGCATTACGACCTCATCTTTTAGATTCGGATCTGTACCCGGAATTTCGGCGATCGTGTTGTAACCCATCAGATCTTCGTCGTGATACTGAGCTTGAATGTTTACGGTCATTCTTACTTTTTCTCCAAGTCCGATCATTCTTGCAATACGATTGTAGTCTTCCGTTGCCATTGTCATTTGCGGAAGCATTTTTGCTTCGGCTTCTTTGTCCCATGCACTGGTTCCGCGTCTTCCGAAAAGGTCCTCGATCGATTTTGGGGGATCGCCCGCAACTGAAGCTCCGGAAACAAAAACCGTTCCGCCGCTCCCCTTCGAGCTATTGTCAACCATAACCGCTGCGCCTTCTTCGATAAGCATGCTCATCGCTTTTGCGATCAGTGCGCGGCCTTCCAGGATCTGCTGAATTCTTTCCGGAGTTAAATTAAAAGCACCGCCGACGCGAGAGTTTCTTGCCGGGTCAGGAGCATTCGCCATCGCGAGTAGTTCGGCGTCAGTGAACCGAGCGCCCATTCCTCCAAAATCTGCATCGACCGGACGTGGGTTTGAAATAAAGACGATCGCGTTCTTGAGTTTTCCTTTATACTTTGCGAGGTCAGCTTCCGTTTTATAGGTTAGAACCACAACATCGCCCGATACGACGCCTTTAGTCGATGGCGACCAGGCTTTTGGAAACGCGATTACCGGAAACGGCTGCGGCGCTGCAACTTGTGCAGAGAATTCTTTAAGCGACCAGCCCCGACCCCAAGGCCCCCATGATTCGAGGTGCGCATTCTGCATTCCCCATTTGGCCATAGTATCGCGCGTCCATTCATTTGCGCGTTTCATACTGGGCGAATTCGTCAATCGACCGCCGATGACATCGGAGAGGTAACTCATTGTATTCATTACCTGTGAATTATTGCCCATTCCTTCGGCCTTAATCTTTTCAATGACTTCTTCAGGCGCCTGATATATTTCCTTCTTAACTGGTTTTGCAAAAGCCGCGGTCGGCAGCAAAAGCGCAAATAGAGATATTACAATCAGCATTTTACGACGTAGCATAGTTTTCTCCTAAAATTTAGTGTTGTGGTGTTATTTAAGCTAGATATAAAAAATTAATACCTCAAAGCCAATTAAAAGGTTTCAATATTGTTCAAGTTTTCGGACGGGATCAGGATTCGCAAAAGCGCGAAAGTATTCAAGACTAGGTTTTCCAGGTAAGTGTAAATGCCGGGGGAACATTTTTTATGATAAGTGGACTTTTCTCCGCGGCGCCGTATCGTTTCTTCATAAATTCTCGGAGTTTTATTGCAGACGGCAAATAATATCCATGGGCGTATTGGAATGTACGGAAAAGACAACCATGATCCATAAATTTCTCGATCTCACAATAGATCTTACTGCTTATTTCTGTCGGCATAGAAACAAACGGCAGTCCGGATATTATGTAGTCGACCTTACCGAGCTGTGAACGCTCATGGATCGCATAAGTTTTACATGCATTTCCCCGGATTATTCGTATCTCAGGAAATTTCAATCGAAGGCATTTCACTAAACTTCTATCGAGTTCGACACCCAAATAAGAAATTTTATCCGAAACAATATTGTTAAGAAGTTTTGTAAACGACCCGGTTCCCGGACCAAGCTCGAGCACGATCGATTCGGCACTTGGTGTGATCCCCTCAAGCATTTTTCTGGAGAGTTCAGGTGAACTCGGAGCAATTGCCCCGACTTTTAGCGGGTTCTTTAAAAATGCCTGAAGAAATTGAATGTTTTCGTGCATAAATTTCTTAACGAAATTGGGTTGGACAAGTTCGACCTTTAATTTGCCGAACTTGCTTCTTGTGTGTCTGCTTCAGCACTAACGTTATCATCTTCGACGGAGATCTTATAGTCGCATTCTTCGTTATTACAGTATCGCGTAGTCCCGTCACGTTTTGTGTATTTTTCGAGCACAAACGCAGCATCACATTCGGGGCATTTTTCAAAGATTGGTTTATTCCAGAATACGACATCGCATTCCGGATATTCGCTGCAGCCGTAAAAGACCTTACCGCGTCGGGATTTCTTGATCACGATCTCGCCTTTACAGCCTTCACGCGTACATTTCATCCCGATCTTCTCCTGCTGAATATACTTACATTTCGGATAGTTCGAGCACGACACAAATTCGCCAAAACGGCCGGTTCTCCTGACAAGTTTTGCGCCGTCTTTTGGACATTCTTCGTCTAATTCGACCGGCGGATCAACCGGTTTTTGATCGCCCTTTGTGATCTTTCGAATATTCTTGCATTCCGGATAACCGGTACAGCCGTAAAACGCTCCATATCGGCCTCGTTTTAGGTTCATATCCTTTCCGCACAGTTCGCAAACCGGAATTTCTTCAGTCTCGGTCGTCGCTTCCTCGTCAGTTTCAGCATCCGCCTTTTTCGCAACTTCCCGAGTGTTTTTGCATTCGGGATATTTTTCGCACGCAAGAAATTGTCCGTAACGGCCAAACTTTATAACCATTCCCGAACCACATTTTTCGCAAATCTCATCGGTTGGGATCGCCTGCTTTTTCTTCCCCTTGATATTTTCTTTTGCTTCTTCGAGTTCTTTTGAAAACCGGTCGTAAAAATCCCGAAGCGCTACACGCCAGTTCAGCGTTCCATCTTCGATCTCATCGAGACTTGTTTCCATGCGGGCGGTATACGTCGTATTAAAAAGGTCATCAAAACATTCCACGAGAAGATCGTTGACCGTAGTTCCAAGCGCTGTCGGGTGAAACCGTTTTTCGATCTTTTCCACGTATTCGCGGCTTTGTATCGTTGTCATGATCGCCGCATAAGTAGAAGGTCGTCCGATACCTTGCTCCTCGAGTGCTTTTACAAGTGTTGCTTCAGAATATCTCGGCGGCGGATCTGTAAAGTGCTGGTTTGGAATAACATCCTCAAGCTTTAGTTTTTCACCTGCTTCAACAGGCGGAAGCGCGCGGTCATTATCGTCATCCGGTTTGTCCGAACTGCTCAGCGCTTCCTGATAAACCTTCAAAAACCCATCAAACTTCTGTATCGAACCGGTCGAACGAAATCCGAAACGTCCGGCTTTAATATCTATCGTTGTCCGGTCAAACAGAGCGGGCATCATCTGAGATGCCACAAACCTTTGCCAGATCAAAGTGTATAACTTGAGCATTTCCGGGGTAAGAAGTTTTTCAAGACTCTCCGGAGTTCGGTTTACGTCAGTTGGACGAATCGCTTCGTGAGCGTCCTGGGCGTCTTTCTTTGTTTGATAATTTTTCGCTTTACCGGGAAGGTATTGCTCGCCAAATTCACTGCCGATATAACCGCGCACATTGTCTAATGCATCCTGCGAAACACGGGTTGAATCGGTTCTCATGTAAGTGATCAAACCAACTGCACCTTCAGAGCCAAGCTCAACACCTTCATAAAGTTTCTGCGCGACGGTCATCGTCCGCTTTACTGTAAAACCAAAACGGCGCGATGCGTCTTGCTGGAGTTTTGAAGTAATAAAAGGCGGAGTAGGGTTTCGCTTGGCTTCCTTTTTCTTTACTTCATCGATAAAGAAATCTTCTTTCTTTAATTCGTTAACGATATCTGTTGCAGTTTTTTCATCCTTAACGTGCGTTTCACCTTTCGTAAGATCTACGTCAAATTTTCCAAGTTTTATCGTCTGGTCATCGATCTTCCGAAGTTTTGACTCAAAACTCGGAGGTAAACTCGCCGCCAAATTCGCGACAACCGACCAGTATTCAGTTTTCTTAAAAGCCTCGATCTCCCGTTCGCGATCAACGATGATCCTTACCGCAACTGTTTGAACACGCCCTGCTGAAAGTCTTCCGCCAACCGTTTTCCATAGAATTGGCGAAACCTGGTACCCAACCAGTCGATCTAAAATTCTTCTAGTCTGCTGGGCGTTTACGAGGTTTTCGTTTACTTCTTTTGGAACTTTAAAAGCGTCCTGGATCGCATTTTTCGTGATCTCGTTAAACATCACTCGGAATACGGGTTTTTTATTTCGCTTTGTCAATTCTTCCGCCAAATGCTGGCAGATCGCCTCGCCTTCTCTGTCCGGGTCAGCTGCGAGATAGATCGCTTCAGCTGCCTTTGCGGCTTTCTTTAGATCGGCGACGGTTTTTTTGTTATTTCGTTTCTTTTTGTCAGGAATTATTTCGTAGGTAGGTTCAAAATCGTTGTCAACGTCGACGCCCAGATCCTTCGCCGGAAGGTCTTTTATATGACCGATCGAAGCCATCACGGTGTAATCATCGCCTAGATATTTGTTGATCGTTTTCGCTTTTGCAGGCGATTCTACTATTACTAGATTTTTACTCATTTAATTTATTAAAACTCGTATGGCGCTGTGAAAATGCCAAAAAAATATGTCAGACTTTGAGCCGTCTGACATTTATAAACAAAAATAATTCATTGTCAAACTTTTTTTCAACTTATACTATTTCGGAGCAAATCTCCAAATCCAATAATTCCGAAGATGGGCGTTTCACGTATTAAGTTGTCCCGTTTGATCAAAACATAAGAGCTGCTATTTATGTTTTTAAGCCTTTCTCGCGTAATTATTTCCCGGCAAAACCAATATTAGATCTTTTAGATCCAAACTCACCAGAGCATTGTTTAGTTCGCCAAAAGATAACTTGCTGGATTCAAGCAGTATATCAATATGGTGGTGTTGATCCGCCTTTAGAATTTTATAAACCTTCTCTTCGATTTTTGAAAGCGACTTGGGAATGGTCGTAATTGCACGAACCGAAACTTTTTCATCGATATTCGGCGGTAGTATCCCGGCGGCGATCTCGCTTGGAAATTCGGAAACGACGTCTTGCCAATGCTGAACAAGTTTAGCGCCAGACTTTATTAGATAATTTGTCCCAAACGACGTTTTAGACGTGATGTTTCCCGGCACGGCATAGACTTCGCGGTCTTGTTCAGTGGCAAGTCGTGCCGTGATCAATGAGCCGCTTCTTTCAGATGCTTCGATCAAAAGTACACCGTAGCTTAAGCCGCTGATGATCCGGTTTCGATACGGAAAGTTTTCGCGAAGCGGCGGAGTTCCGAGCGGAAATTGTGAAACGATCGCGCCGCCGGAATCGAGGATTTCGTATGCGAGCTTTGCATTTTCTTTCGGATAAACTCCGTCGATCCCGGTTCCGAAAACCGCGATCGTTTTTCCTTTTGCACTGACCGCGCCCTTGTGCGCCGAAGAATCAATTCCGCGCGCAAAACCCGAAACGACGCAAACGCCGTTTTCCGCCAGATCGCGACCGAGCATTTCAGCAGTATTTTTCCCGTATGTTGAACACCGCCGGGACCCGACGATCCCTATTGATGGAGTTTCAAAGCATGTCCGCCAATTTCCTCTTACGTAAAGCGTGATCGGCGGGTCGGCGATCTCACGAAGCAGATGCGGATAACTCCCGTCGTCCAAAACCAGAATATCTCCGCCAAGCTTTTTTACTCTGTCGAATTCTTCGTCAGCCTTATCGTGAAATTCTTTTTTTAGCAGACTCTGGATCGTTTCAGGTTTTAAACGAATTCCTTCGAGCTCGCTTCGCAGCGCGTGAAAAACATTTTCCGCTGATCCAAATTTTTCAAGTAATTGAGTAGCTTTCCGGGGACCGATCCCCGGCGTCATATTGAGTGAGATCCATTCTTTCATTTTTTCCACCTAAAGTGAGGTTAGGGGTTTAGAGATAAATGTCGATACTAATTTCGTTTCGTCCGCAATGCTTGGATCGATGAGGCTGTCATATAAACTATTTCATCAAGATCCTCGGTCAATTGAGAAAGTTTTTGTGCCGGTACGAGGTTTGATTCGACAAGGATCTCTAACCAGTAAAGAGTTCGGTCGGCGTCGGTTTCGACGTCGCCCAATCGTTTTATCAATTCTTCAGCCGATTTACCTCTACAAGCTGCCCGATAATTTGCCCCTATCGAAGCCGAAGATTGAAGCAATTCGTTGCCGATTATGTGAGCCTTCTGATTATTTGGGAGTTCTTCTACCAAACCGACCACGCGCATCGTGATCTGCTTAGTATGATCCTTAAATTCTTGTTCTGTCATGAAGATTGAGTGTGCCTTAGCTGCCATAATAAATCTACTTCCTTAAATTCGAGGCATTTAATCTCTTGGCGGAGGCGTGTGGGAATCGAACCCACCTAAGCTTACTCTCGCAATCTCACAAACGGTTTTGAAGACCGTGCCGCTCACCAGAGCGGATTCGCCCCCACTTAAAAAAATTAAATGGGTGTTAAAATAATTCTCTTGCTCAAAACTACGCGTTTCTATAAAAATGTGTCAAGTAATTTGTTCATTTTTAACGACTTGTCCGGGTGGCAAAATATATTGATTTATCACCGCCATGCCTCGCTTGACCACCTAAAATACGCGTGATATTCTTGTCTCTTTTGTGGGCACGGGTGTGCGAATTTGTGCGCACTGCCCGAGAGACCAAATAAAGTTTTCTACGATATTTTGCTTATGTTTATCCTAGCTTTCGCCGAAATCCAACTTATACCAGATGGTTCACTGTTAATTCACGTTGTCCTCATCCTGGTGATGATATGGGTTTTGAACCGGACTTTTTTCCGTCCCATCAACGAAATCCTTAATAGGAGGGAAAGAAACAAAGGCGGCCAATCCGGCGAGGCGAAAGGAATTCTTGCGGAGGCTGCGGCGAAGCGAGATGAATATACGAAATCATTGCAGGATGCGCGTTCGGAAGGTTACTCGCTGATCGAAAAAGTTCGCGGAGAAGCGGTGTCGCTTAAACAATCGCAGCTTGAAAATGCAAAAAACGAAGTCGCTAATTTTATTGAAACCGAAAATGCTGACCTTGAAAAACAGATGAGCGATGCTAAAGACCTGATCGCAATAGAGTCGGAAAAAATGGCAGAACAGATCAGTTCAAATTTATTGAAGACTTCCTAAAAAGTATGAGCTGAAGCTTTTCGGGTGTTGAATCTTTTTATATGTTAGCTTTTTTATTTAATCTGATATTTCTATTCGCGGAAGTCGCAGGCGAAGCGCAGGGCGAAACCACGTGGACGAAATTTGTTCATTTTTGGGATTCATATATGAATTACCCGGGCTTTGAAGCCTGGCGGTTTTTCAATCTGTTAGTCTTTGTTCTCATTTTTGCCTATTTGCTAAAAAAACCTTTGAGCGCAACATTTAAAGCCAAGCGGGAAACGATCCGGTCTGAGCTGATCAAAGCGGAAGAAGAACGGCAGGCGGCTATCTCAGTATTAGCGGAAGCGGAGGCGCAGCTTGCTCAACTTGATTCGGAGAAGGCGATCGAAATGAAAGATGCCGAGGCCGAAGCTGCGGCAGAAAAAGATCGTGTTGCGAAAGAAACTGAATTAGATATTTCGAGAATGAAAGCGCAGGCGGAAAGCGAGATCAAACGGAAAACACAGCAGGCGCGAATGACGCTCCGAAGACTGTCAGCCGATGAAAGTATCAGACGTGCTGAAGAAAAGATCCGCAGCGCAATGAACGATCAAAAAGATACGGAGCTTGTAAAAGCAAACATTCAGTCGATCGGAGGGATGAAATAGAATGAGTGTTGAAACTGTTGCCCGAAGATATGCCGGTGCGCTCGCTGATGTCGTGACAAACGAAGGTGAAGCCGAGGCAATTAAAACTGAATTGAAAACCTGGCAGGAAATGTTTGATACCAATCACGATCTCCACAGCGCTTTTCACAATCCGTCGATCGCCCACAATAGTAAGGAAAAAGTTTTAGAATCCTTGATCGCAAAAACAAATCCGTCGAAAACGACGGCTAATTTCTTGCGTGTTTTGTTAAGGAACAACCGCCTCACCGAGATCAGTACGATCAATGAAACGCTAAGTGCCGTATTAGAAGCCCGGAACGGTGTAGTTTCCGCGAGTGTGATATCGGCAAGAGAGCTTTCCGGCGCTGAGAAAACGGAGCTAAAAGCCAGTCTCGCCAAAGCGACGGGCGGAAAAGATATTCGGTTAAATTTTGAGATAGATGAAAGTGTGATCGGTGGCGCAATAACCAGAGTCGGCTCGACGGTTTATGACGGCTCGATCAGAACACAATTGGAATTATTAAAAGAAGAGATGATAAAAAGGTAATTGGTAATTCGTAATACGCAATACGCGGTAAGCGATACCGAAGTTAGCAATACAAACATTTTAAAAAAGCGAATAGCGTACAGCGAATTAAATAAAACGAATCACGAATTACTTTACGCGAAACGCGCAAACAATATGGAATCAATAAAAGCCAACGAAATAAACGAGATCATTCGTTCTCAGATCGAAAATTTTGACGCAACGATGACAGTTGCTGAAGTAGGTACTGTTATTAAGGTCGGCGATGGGATCGCTGAGATCTATGGACTGGAAAAGGTAATGGCCGGCGAACTGCTGGAGTTTCCTCATGACGTTCGCGG
>JBGTEI010000456.1:0-3948 GCA_041747875.1 Pyrinomonadaceae bacterium
GAACGACGCGATGCCCGACCGCCTGTATGTCAGCAAGCGACTGAATTTCGTCGATCTTTGAGGCTTCCGACAAGATCCAGCGCAGCACCAATTCAACCGCCGTTCGCACATCTTTGATCGGTTTCGCCGAGCGATACGTCGCTTTCCCTTCGGCAATAAAGGTCACTATTGCAGCTCCTCCGATTCGCTCTATCTGCCCATACGCCAGCCGCCGATCTTGATCGTTTTTGATCAGATCCGGATCAGTCGCTATCAACTGAAATTTAAGCGACGAACTGCCGCAATTTAAAACAAGTATATTCATCAATAATTTATGTTGTAAAACTTTCTGCGAAATGTCCAACTAAGCGCTGCTCAAATTCTTGCTCCGATGCTCCCCTTTCCTGATCTCAGAAATGTAACCGTCTTCGATCATTAAAATTCGGTCTGAGGCTTGGAATAGACGGTCGTCAGGATTTACAAAACATTTACAAATCTCCTGTCTTTTGACATAAAACCTTTACTTCCGTTTGTTAGATTGCTTAATGAAACGAAACGTAGATTTATTTGGTCGCCGTTGGCGACAGGAAATGTTTATTGATCGCACAACTTAACTGACGAATGTAGAGACTTTTATTTCAAAGACGTATGAACCCTGTGACAACACAATTTAAGAAGATAAATAAAACTTGCATTACCTTGCTGTTTATCTTTCTCTGTTCAATCAGCTTATCTGCACACGAATTGGGTGTCAGTTCACTCAACCTTGAAATTGTAGATGGCAAACTCGTCGTTTATTCCTCGTATGCAAAAGCCGACTTTGGCGGGTTTACCGATCGAACGAGTCCCGACGGCCTAAAAGCATTTACAGCAAAAGCGATAAAGATAGAAGCAGACGGAAAGCCTTTCGACGCATTGGACAATGAAGCATCTTTGGACGAGGCAGACGGCGTGAATCTACGACATTCTTTCGGTGCAGTCTCGGGCGAAAAGATCAGGATCATTTCCTATTTGCCGTCCAAGCTTTCTTCAAACCACGTCCAGATCCTGAAACTGATCCGCAACGACAAAGAAATTTCGCGGCAATTCCTGACGGGCGATAAAAACGAATTTGTTTTTGACCTGAAAGATATCCACACCCCAACATCTTTCGGGCAATTCCTGACGCTTGGAATTAAGCATATCGCGTTTGGATTTGACCACTTGCTGTTTCTATTCGCTCTGCTGCTTGTTGTCTCACGCTTTGGCGAGATCGCCAAGATCGCTACCTTTTTTACGATCGCACATTCGATCACTCTGGCGCTTGTCGCGTTTAATGTGATCTCGATCCCGGGTTATTTGGTTGAACCGGTCATTGCTCTTTCGATTATCTATGTCGGTTTGGAAAATATATTTAAGCCCGAGCAAAAAAAGCGCTGGCTTGTCGCGTATATTTTTGGTTTAGTTCACGGTTTGGGTTTTGCCGCAATTCTTACGGAGATCGGGATCGGAGATGGAATGGCTGCGGTAATACCGCTTCTATCGTTTAATTTGGGAGTTGAGATCGGACAGTTTGCGATCATCCTTCTGGTTTTGCCAGTGCTTTGGTACTTGCAAAAAAAGACATTTTACAAGGCCAAATTTGTGCCGATCTGTTCGATATTGATCGCAATTGCGGGGATTTACTGGTTCGTTAAACGAACGTTTTAACGGCAGAAACGCGACCATTAGGAAGCGTGTCTGTTAATTTACATGCTTCCGAGAAGTCGAGTTCCTGTTGGACAGCACGCTTTCTTGCGGTCGCGTTTCTGCCGGTTAATATAAATGGAGAAATAATAATATGAAAAACATGATGACACTTTTTGCGGTGACGACAGGGATATTAGGAGGATTTTTCGCGATCTCCTATTTTCAAGAGACTACCGTCAGCGCAGACACAAAAAATAAGGTAAAGATCTCCGAAAAAGACGGATTCCGTATTGTCGAATCAAACGGCATTCCTGACCACACAACCGGAGAATTTCCCAATCCGGGTAATCCAAACCGAATTAGCGAGCAGAAATATGAATACAAGATCCCGCTAAAACCTGAAATTTCACCCGATGGTTTCCGTCTGCCAGGGCCGCCGCCGGAAGATCGAAACAATGACGGCAACCAACGCGGTGAACGGCCTGGACCACCACCGGGTGGAGGCGGACCCTCAATATTTGGAGTAGGACTCAACGGAATTCCGTTTGATCCCGGCACGGCTGAGGCCTGGAATAATGATCGGCGTTCCGGTTGGAATATCGAAGCATTAACGGGAAAAACAAATTTCGGCGAAGACAGAAACAACGCCCATGTTCAACCAACGGGGGCTTACCATTATCATGGAGTGCCGACCGGTTTGGTTGAAAATCTCGCGGTAAAAGATGTCGGCGCGAAAATGGTTCTCGTCGGCTACGCGGCTGACGGATTTCCGATCTATTCGCAATTTGGATATTCAACGGCGGACGATTCAAAAAGCGGACTTAAGAAATTAACTTCGAGTTACCGTTTGAAAACGGGCACACGCCCTGACGGTCCAAAAGGAACATACGACGGTACATATGCGCAGGATTTTGAATATGTCGCGGGCATCGGTGATCTCGATGAATTCAACGGACGTACTGGCATTACGCCCGAATATCCAAACGGTACTTTTTATTACGTGATCACCGATTCTTTCCCGTATATGTCGCGCGCGTTTAAGGGGATTCCTGACAAAAGCTTTCAAAAAACCGGAGAAGGCGGCAGACGAAACGGGCGCGGACCGGGCGGACAAGGACCACTCCCAAATGGACAAAGACCACCCGGAAGACCGTCAAACTAAGACTCGTTGAATATCAAATTGCAAGTTTTTAGATTAAACCCGAAACGATGGAGCGCCGCGAATCACTGCGGCGTTCAGTCAAACTCTTATCAAGTGGATCGCAGCTGTAAATTAAGTTCCAAATTGCAATCATTTATATTTGGTGGAAATCGCCGCGGCGACACAAAGAGAACGCAGAATTGATCTTGTTGAAAGTAGAATTTTGGAAATGAATATCAAAAATCAAAATGACGATAAGATCGATCTTTCAGATCTTTCTGACTTCGAACTGGCTCAAAAAGCAGCCAGCGGTGATATTGCCGCTTTCGAAAAGATCTATTGGGAACACCACCGTCGCGTTTATAGCGTCTGTTTTCGGATGGCCAAAAACACCGCAGACGCCGAAGACTTAACGCAGCAGGTTTTTCTTTTGTTGTTCCGAAAGATCGGGAGTTTTCGGGGCGACTCCGCGTTTTCAACCTGGCTGCACCGAATGACAGTCAACACAGTTTTAATGCATTTCCGCAAAGCCAAAACAATAAAGGAATCAACAACAGAGGACGGAGAAATGCATGAAAGAATAAATTTGGGTTCAACAAAGCACAAAAACCCGCAGTATGTAGACCGTATAGCTCTGACCCGCGCGATCGGCGAACTGCCGGACGGTTACCGCAAGGTCTTTATTCTCCACGATATTCAGGGATACCAGCACGACGAGATCGCGAAGATTCTCTGCTGCGCAAACGGCACTTCAAAATCGCAGCTTTATAAGGCCCGGCGAAAACTATGCAAATTGCTGAACGCGGAAAACAAATTTCCAATGGGACGACAAGAATCCCCAATTAGTCGTGCGGCGAGAACTGCAGGATGACGAGCAAGATCGTCACGTTACACTTTAACTAATAAGAATAGCCCCTTGAATGTTTGGCGCTTAAGGCGACAAATCGAATTTCTTTTTATTTCAAAGAGGTTTGGCTAAATGCGTTGACCCATTGATTCGTTGTTTGTCGATATCGAATATGTCCAAAAACGATCAAACTATCGCTAAGAGTCAATAAACATTGGGTTTTTGATTAAGTGCGAGAACGAAAAACGATCTCATCACGAGACAAGTAAAAAGTGTCGGTTTGAACATCCGGATCCGATTCTTCGATCGAGAA
>JBGTEI010000457.1:0-5180 GCA_041747875.1 Pyrinomonadaceae bacterium
TTCTATGAAGGTGACCGGGATGGTTAATGATCACATCGCTTCGTGTTTTCGGTACGATGAGATTTAGCTGCTAACAACAAGCAAATCCCGCGTTTACTAAACTTTTCGACCGCCATTTTTGGCAGGTCTGTTTTATTTAAATTCCATCAACTTTACTGACGGAACCTGTCGTAAATATTTTTCGAGAAACGATTTATGAGAGGCTCCGATAATAACGAGTATTCGCTTTCCCGGATAGAAAGCCGCCGTGTTCATAATATTTGCGGCAATCTGAAGATTACGCATTTCCCATAGAGCATATCTCGCCCGGTCTGCTCCTGACGGAAAATTTGTCTTCAGCCAGATTTCCCACTGCGCCTGAAAATCTTGATCTTGAAATTCTTTGCTATTGATAAAAACAAATAATTCTAAAAGATCATTGGCTTGCACTCCTTGTTTTAACAATTTTCCGGTTTTCTGAAAAACAGGCAGATCTTGAACATCCTTGAACAGATCCTGATTGTCGAGATAATCTTGTGTGAATTGCGGAAAATGTTTTAGAAGCATCGCCTCATCCTGGAAATTATCGATGTATTCGAGTTTTTGTAAACTTCGATTCTGAGCCAATGGAATCGCCAATGAATAGATCTCATTTGGGACCCGGGCATATTTTTTAAGCTCATCATTTAAAACATTATTGAAGCCGTCAGCTTTGGAAAGAGGGTTTTCCTTGAGGTATTTAAATTGTAAAACTGCAGAAGCAAAGTCAGCTGAAGCAACATAATATTTGATCAGGGATCTTCGGTCAGTATCTGTTAAATTGTCTTTGTCTAAGATCTTATTGATCTCGTCCCGGGCATCAGAAAAGTTGATCTTAAAGTGTTCTTGAGCCTGGTTAGCTAATAAAAGGCGATCTCCGCCAAAACTCTCGAGCACATCCGTATACGCGCTTTCATTTCTCGAATCTATATCATAAAGTAATTGGGCCGGCATATTTTCAATACAGATAGCGTCAAACTTCAAAGAATCGAGCTTCGATATCACCCCATCGATCATAATGGGTTTAAAATCTTTTATCTGATTTAAGTGTTGTGTGCCAAGGATCAGAATTTCAGTTTTGCCAGTTTGTGCACTTGAATTAATGCTAAAAAGCAGCCCAAAAAGTAAAATGCTAATTTTGTAAATAGTTTTCATTTTTTAAGATATTCTTTTTTATCGTTGCCAGTATTTTTCCAAACGATTGTTTGTCTAAAGAAACTGTACGTTTTTACCGTCAATTTGTTTGGTATGAAAAACTATCGGATCATAAGTGGAAAAACAAGAATTTGCGAATTCATATGATTGGAAATGCGAGGTCGAAAATTAGTATTATCAAAGCAAAAAAGCGCAGTATCCGGGTATTTCATCTATTTGTAAATTTCATTTTGATAACCCCGCTGACTGAATGCGTTAAGGGTAGCGGATCATTTTAACTTCGACAAAAAAATACAAGGGTCTGGCGGTGATCAAGCGTTAATTTGTACTTTTTTTGGAGTGTGAACGTGGCAAAAGTAGATTATCCGGTAACACAAGCAATTCGATTCTTGCGGCAGAAAAATGTGGATTTTGTGCCGCATCTTTTTGATTACGTTGAAAAAGGCGGCACATCGCACACGGCGGAAGTATTAGGTGTCGATGAACACGTGGTTATCAAGACGCTTGTATTTGAAACAAACGACAAAAAGCCGCTGATCGTTTTAGAGCACGGCGATAAAGAGGTTTCGGAAAAGAATCTGGCGAGGCATCTGGGAGTAAAATCAGTCGTTCCGGCGACGGCTGACCGGGCAACAAAACTTACCGGATATATTTTTGGCGGCACATCGCCGTTTGGAACAAAAACCAAAATGCCGATCTATGCCGAGCATTCGATCTTCACACTTCCAAAGATCTATATCAACGGCGGAAAGCGTGGGTTTCAGGTTGAGATCGATCCCCGGATCTTGAAAAGTGTCTTGGAGGTGGAAGAAATTGTGATCGGGATCGAAAGATAAGACAAGCGGAATAACCCGCCGGCAAACAAATTCGCTCCAATATAAGTATTTGATCAGATAGAATATACTAACAACAAATTTCTTTGAATTATTCGTGCCCATCAGCGTCGATTCGCGAGCCAATTCTTTTTTTCGCGCCCTTTCGCGTTTTTCGCGGGCAAACTCTTACTTTATGACTGCCGCTGACCACGAACCCCCTCCCTCACGGTCGCGGTTCTGACTTATTCATGCCCGGCGGCGTGATTTGCGGGTAATGTTTTTAATTTATGCTAGCTGAAACTGTAGGAATAGAGGCGGGGCTCAATATTGAATCGGTCGAGATAATACTGCTTATCGGGGCCGTTGTCGCGATCATTGCGCGGCGTCTGAAAGTTCCTTATACGGTTGGGTTGGTGATCGCGGGAATCATTTTGGCATTCGTGCCGTTTGGTCTGAAGGTTTCGTTGAGCAAGGAATTGATATTCCAGGTTTTGCTTCCGCCTTTGATATTTGAAGCGGCGCTCTATATTCACTGGAAGGAATTAAAACGCGATCTTCTGCCGGTGATAACTTTTGCGTCTTTTGGCGTCGTGCTTTCCGCCGGGATCACGGCGGCGATCATGCACTTTGTCGTCGGTTGGGATTGGACGATGGCCGCTCTTTTTGGAGTTCTGATCGCCGCGACTGATCCGGTTTCGGTGATCGCAACATTTAAAGAAGCAAAGGTTGAAGGAAGACTTCGACTGCTCGTTGAAGCTGAATCACTTTTTAATGACTCGACAGCTGCCGTTGCTTTTACGATCGCATTGGCTTTTGCGATGGGACAGTCAATGGCGGTAGGAACCGCTGCGCTGGCGATGATCTTGTCGGTCGCGGGCGGAATCGCGAGCGGTTTGATCGTCGGCTATGCGTGTTTGTGGATCGCCGGGCGAACAAAGGATCATCTTGTCGAAATTGCGTTGACGACCGTTGCGGCTTTTGGTTCATTTTGGATCGCAGAGCAATTCGCGTACGCCGGGGTTCATTTCTCGGGCGTTTTGGCTTCAATGACAGCCGGACTTCTTGTCGGTAATACGACCGAGCTCGGTTTTGTCACCGAAAAAGGCGATGAATTGATCGAAAACTTCTGGGAATTTACGGCGTTTGTCGTCAATTCGATAATCTTTATTGTTTTGGGGATCAATGAGGCGTATCAGGATTTTGGACGAAGTGCGATGGCGATCGGCGTTGCGATCGTCGCTGTGATCATTGCCCGCGCTGTGGCAATTTATCCGATCTCGGCGATCTTTAAAAGATCGCGCTGGAAAATAGATTCCGAGCACCAGCACATTATGTTTTGGGGCGGACTGCGCGGCGCGCTTGCATTAGCACTCGCACTTGGAATTCCCGACAGCGTACCGTATAAATCTGAGATATTGACGGTGACATTTGGGGTAGTAGCATTTTCAGTGTTTGCACAGGGATTGACGATGACACCGCTTTTGAGGAAGTTAGGTCAATTGCCGGACACTAGTGTGGAAGCTGAAAATGCGGGCGGTTTACAAAAGTAGCAAATATTTTCCAAGTTTATTCCTATTTGGAATCGCCCCATATTCCGAAGATCGTTTTGCCGAAACGATCGCGAGCGACAAAAATGACGGGGGAGCCTCGGTGGTCGTCAAATACCGACGACCTTTGTAAACGGACGTCATCTCGGGTAATTAAACGAGCCCGCATTAAAATATCTGATCGATGAAGAACTAAAGAAATAGTCAGAAACGCAGTAAACATCAATTCGATCTCTGAACAATTCGAGAGATCATTATAAGGATCCACATATGAAAAATATCAAAATCATTTCTTTAACGTTATGTTTCTCATTGCTTGTTTGTTTGGTGACAGTTTCAAACGCTCAGATGACCGCTATCCGTGCCGGAAAAATTGTGGATCCTGAAACGGGAAAGACTGAAATTAATCAGGTAATTCTGATCGACGGCGACACGATAAAGGCGATCGGCGCAAACCTGGAAATACCAAAAGACGCAAGGACAATTGATCTTTCGGGTAAGGTGATCATGCCCGGGATGTTTGACGCGCACACGCATCTTTGTATAAACATGCAGCACAAGCGCGATGCGGGAAGCTATTTCATAACCACGCTTCGGGATTCGACCGCTTTTCGGGCAATTCAAGGCGTGGCAAATGCGCGTTCGATGCTTGAGTACGGGTTTACGACCGTCAGGGATATTGGTAATGGCGCAAATTATGCCGATACGGAATTAAGACGCGCGGTCGAGCAAGGGCTTGTGCCGGGGCCGACGATCATAAACGCCGGGCGGATCATCGCTCCTTTCGGAGGACAGTTTCAACTTCAAGCTGACAAACCTGATCTTGCCGAGCCGGAGTATCTGTTTGCCGATACCAAAGATGAAATAAAAAAGGCGATCCGGAAAAATATTCATTTTGGGGCAAAGGTAATAAAGCTTGTGATCGACGATCAGGATTATATCTATTCCGTCGATGATCTGAAATTTGCGATCGAAGAAGCCCATCTTGCCGGATTAAAACTCGCGGCGCATGCATGGACGCGCCAGGGCGCCTGGAACGCAGCTACTGCCGGCGTAGATTCGATCGAGCATGCGGTTCTTGTTGACGAAGAGGTCCTCGCGATCGCAAAGAAAAATAACGTGGTGATCGTTCCGATCCCGTTTACAGAGATAAATGCGGCAATGAACGGCAATCCGGGAGGTAATGTGAACGCAAACGGGACTATGTTTGAACGCCCGGTCCAGCTGGCACTAAAAATGGGCGTGACGATGGTTTGGGGACCGGATGTGATCTTCAGTACAAAAGAAAATCCGCGCGGCAAATTATCGATCGGTACTGTAGATAATTGGAAAGCGGCCGGGATCCCGAATGGGGTAATTCTGCAGACGCTGACGACAAATGCCGCGAAATTGCTCGGAGTTGCGAATCAAAGAGGAGCGCTTAAGGCAGGATTTAAAGCCGACATAATTGCCGTTGACGACAACCCGCTTGAAAAGATCGAGACGATCAAGAATGTCCGGTTTGTGATGAAAAACGGAAGTGTGTTCAAGCAAGATAATCGGAATCCGGACTAAACATTGAGACGATCGAGATAATAATTATCATCGGAGCGATTGTTGCGATCATTGCGGTAATAATTGCACGAGCGATCGCGATCTATCCGAT
>JBGTEI010000458.1:0-5544 GCA_041747875.1 Pyrinomonadaceae bacterium
ACATCCGCGCCGATCCCAAGTTCCTCGATCAAACCGCTTCCGCGTTTTCCGTAGAGCCCGACGGAATGCGCTTCATCTATGATCAGGTTTGTGTTTGTCCCGCGGCAGATTTCCGCATATTTCTTAAGCGGCGCGATATCGCCATCCATCGAGAAGAGCGATTCGGTAATGAGAAATTTTTGCCCTGTGCACTCAGTCGTAGAAATTAAGTCTGCAAGCGTATTAAGATCCAGATGCGGAAATATGACCTTTTTGCATTTCGACAGACGGATCCCGTCGATCAAACTCGCATGGTTCAGTTCGTCTGAAAACACGACGTCATCTTCGCCGAGAAATGTCTGCATAACGCCGACATTTGCCTGATAACCGGTCGCAAAATATAGTGAACCTCCGACGCCCTTCCAGACCGCAAATCTTCGCTCAACTTCCGAAAAACATTCCCTTTCACCGCGCAAAAGCCGAGAACCTGTAGAGCCGATCCCTTCACGTTCTACCGCGTCGATCAGCGCAGCTTTAAGCCGGTCGTCATTTGCCAGGCCAAGATAATCATTTGACGCAAGATCGATCCCCTTTGGACTCGAAAGCGTGCGCATCTGCCCGCTGTTCGAGATCGATTCGAGTTTCTCTTTGATCTTGTCCTCTATTTTCATTTTGCCTTTTGTCTGAATTTTTCGTCTTCGAGTTCCTTGATCCTGACACCTTCTCTTCCGTCATACGACAAAAATTTCGGTAGAAAAAATGCTAACACGATCGTGCCGACGACGCTTGCGATCCCGCCTGCGACAAGCGCAAACGTTACACCATAATAACTTGCCAAAACTCCCGCCTTTGCGTTTCCAAGCATCGGACCGGTTAGATAACTTATCATTTCCAGACTCGCCAGACGTCCGCGCAATCTTCCCGGAATCGTTTGATTCCAGATCGTACCGCGAAATATTCCGCTGATCATGTCAAAGAAAAATGCTAACGAAAGAAATGCCAGCGAAAGCCAAAGACTCTCGACAAGCCCAAAGAAAATGATCGCCACGCCCCAAAGACCTGCGGCAAGCATCACAAAGAGCCCATGACGATGGACGTTTTTTGTCCATCCCGATGTAAGACTCGCGATCAGCGGTCCGAGGCCCGTGGCCGAATAAAATAAGCCGACAGAATTTTCGCCAAACTTTGCCGCAAGCGCCGGGAAAAGAGCCATCGGCATCGCAAAAAACATCACATTGATGTCAATAATATAAGTTCCAAGAAGTTCCTGTCTGCTCCACGCATATTTGAATCCCTGTATTATCGAGCGCAAGCCCGGCTTTTCCGCGTCGTGGATCGAAGGCACTGCGGAGATCATCCAAACTGCGATAAGAGAACCGATAAACGTAATAAGGTCGATCCCATACGCGATCTTTGCGCCAAACTGAACAATGATAATACCCGCGATCGCCGGGCTGACAATAAAACCGATGCTAAAACGGATCGAGTTTAGCGCAGAAACCGCCGACATCATTTCGGGCGGCATTATCTGTTGGATCAATGCTTCAAATGATGGCCGCTGTAGACCGGCGAGCCCGGCGTGAATCCCAACTCCAACAAACAGCACCCAAATTTGCGGTTCTGGTAAAAGTGCATTTACAAGTAGGATCGCCGTCACGACAGTTTGTCCGACCTCCGTCGCGCGAAGCATCATCCTTCTGTCGACCGCATCGGCCAGAGCACCGCCGATAAACGATAAAAACAACATCGGCACGAATTCCACGGCGTACAGCATGCCGACCATGAAATTCGATTCCGTAAGCTGATACATCTGAACCGGAATGACGACAAACGTCATCATAGATCCGAAAAACGAAATCAGCTGCCCAAAGAAGAGCAGCCGATAGTCTCTTGAGATCTTCAGCGGCGAAATATCAACCGTTAAATTCTTGAGCAGACTCATTTATTTCGAAGAATTCTTCAGCGAAGACAGGTTTGATCGAGTGAAATCAGAAATTGAATTTATAAATCCGAATTTCAGTTTCCGTCCATATTATTTCAAATTTTTCGCACCCGTTCGCGCATTTCGCAGGCAATTCCCCTAAGCAGTTGCCTTTGCGAATAATTTCATCCCGAGTTTTCCCAGCAATTCCGCGTCGCGATTCTTTTCGGGGTTCGGAGTTGTTAGAAGTTTATCCCCCATAAAGATCGAATTTGCGCCGGCTAGAAAACACAGAGCCTGCGCTTCATCGGTTAGTTCCAACCTCCCTGCACTCAAACGAACCATCGATGCCGGCATCAGGATCCGCGCGGTCGCGATCATGCGTATAAAATCAAAAACATCGAGATCTTTTTCCGATTCAAGCGGCGTTCCTTCAACTTTTACAAGCTGATTTATCGGAACACTTTCGGGATGCGGATCTTGATTCGACAACTGCTTTAGCAGGCCATATCGATCGCCAAGCGTTTCACCCATACCGATAATTCCGCCTGAACAAACCGTGACGCCCGATTTTCTTACATTTTCGAGCGTCTTTAATCTTTCGTCGTAAACACGAGTCGAAATGATATCGCCGTAAAATTCAGGCGACGTATCAAGATTGTGGTTGTATGCAGTAAGTCCCGCCTCGGCAAGTTTTACGGCTTGATCTTCACGCAGCATTCCAAGTGTGCAGCACGCTTCAAGACCAAGCTTGCGGACGCCTTTCACCATTTCCACCACTTGATCAAATTGTTCGCCATCGGGAACATCGCGCCAGGCAGCTCCCATACAAAATCTAGTTGCACCCGATTCTTTAGCATTTTTCGCAGCCTCGAGCGTCTTATCCACACTTAAAAGCTGTTCGCGCTCGACTTCTGTTTTGTAGTGAGCGGATTGCGGACAATATGCGCAGTCTTCGGGGCACCCGCCTGTTTTTATACTCAGAAGCTGGCAGCCCTGGATCTCGTCAGTCTTATGAAACTTGCGGTGCACCGTTTGCGCCCCAAAAATAAGTTCTGGAAAAGGCAAATTGTAGATAGCCCCGATCTCTTCCGTTGTCCAGTTATGTCTCAGTTCGTTCATAATTCCTCAAAGTTCAGAGTCCCGTGTTCAGGAGGCTTCTTCCGCCTGAAGGCGGGACTCAAAACTTTCCTATCAAATCTTTTGCAAATTCTTTCGCGTCGTCCAAAGTCTCGATTTTACCATCTAGCTGCAGTTCGTACACTTCGTCAAGAATTTCCTTAAAACGGGGTGATGGCGACAATCCGAATTCGATCAAGTGTCTTCCCATCAGCAATGGTTTCGGAGCTTCAACCTCAACTTCAAGTTCCCGTACTTTTTTGATAAACCATTCCATCGGCTCAGCGTCAAAATGCTTTTCCTTTGGAACCCATTCCGGATTTCGACCCAAGCTGTCTGCTTTTGCAACACGATAAAGCAGATCCGGCTCGACCTTTCGCGCAAGTCTTCTGAACGCTCCGTCACCCATTTCATCTTTTACCTTAAAGAACATTCCCGGTTTTAAGTGGTGAATAACGAGTTCGATAACTTGTTTTCGAACGTCATAGCCGTCAAGCGTGTGAATGTTCAATTTATCGAGAAACGAATTTGTCGGATCGACCCCGGCGACATCATGCGCATGCGATCGCCATTTCCCATCGAAAAATTTTGTCGTCGAAGGTTTGCCAAAATCGTGACACAAAGCGCCGAGCATTACCGTCACCTTTTTCGGATAAGAGAGATCATCGATCAGTTTTCTGGCTTCGTCCACAACCAGCAGCGTGTGAACATCGACATTCCCTTCCGGATGCCATTCTTCCTGCTGCGGCACACCGACGAGCGATTTCATTTCGGGAAAAAGCTGATCGACCACGCCGAGCTCATAAAACCATTTAAGACCCAATGACGGCTTTTCAGATCTCAACAGCAGTTTTTCAAATTCGCCCCAAATTCTTTCCGGCGGCAGATCTGTCAGGTCAATATTCTTGCATAGTTCGATCGTTTCAGGTTCGATCTCAAACCCAAACCTCGATGCAAATTGTGCCGCACGAAGTACTCTTAAACTGTCTTCTGCAAACGTCTCAATAGAAACTGCGCGGAGAATTCCCTTTTCAAGATCATTTCTTCCGCCAAAACAATCAATGATCTCGCCCGAAAGAATATCCTTTAGAATCGCATTTACGGTAAAATCCCGTCGCTTCGCCGCCTCTTCAAACGACATGTCAGGATCACCCTCAACAATAAATCCTCTGTGTCCGCGGGCAGTCTTTATCTCGCGTCTGGGAAGTGAAACATCCAGATCGTTGCCAACCTTGTAAACCGTAAACACTTCCCCAACAGCATTTACGCTGCCAAACTCATCGAGGATCGTTCGCAGTTTTTCCGGTTCGACCCCGTAAACTTCGACATCCCAATCTTTCGCTTCGATCCCGAGCAGTTCATCGCGAACACATCCGCCAACAAGCATCGCCCGCCCGCCAAGGTCTTTGATGGTTTGAGCTAACTTTTGGATTTTTTGAGGAATTTCGGAGATCATGGATATGCTAGGGACGGGTCACGCGCCTGTCCCTACTAATTCTTATTCGCGTTAATTCGCGTTGATTCGCGCTGATTCGCGGGCAAACGCTTTTTTCGCACACTTTCGCGTGTTTCGCGGACAAACTCTTTTTTCGCACGCTCCCGATTCCTATTGATCCATCCGATCCTGCAGATATCGCTTCAAATTATCTACCGAGACGCGTTCCTGCTCCCATGTATCCCGGTCTCTTACTGTCACGGTTTGATCTTCAAGCGAATCAAAATCTACGGTCACGCAAAATGGCGTTCCAACCTCATCCTGACGTGCATACAGTTTCCCGATGCTTCCGGTATCGTCATAAACCGCGCGCATTGTTTTTGTCAGATCCTTCTTGATGCTGTGCGCCAAACCGACAATTTCATCGTGATTTTTCTTAAGCGGCAGGATCGCAACTTTGATCGGCGCGAGTTCATGTTTGAGTTTGAGCACGACCCGATCTTCCTTTTCGGTGTAAGCGTCCATCAAAACAGCCAAAAGTGTTCTGTTAACGCCAATCGCCGGTTCGATGACGTACGGATAAAACCGCTGGTTCGTATAGGGATCGTGATATGAAAGATCCTCGGTCGAATCCGGGTTTATCCGGTTTCCATCATCATCGAGTGCCTTCTTTGAGTGCGCCCTCGTATCAAAGTTTGTCCGGTTGGCAATTCCCATCAATTCTTCCCATTGCTTCTCTTCGTCCTCGCGTTCGGGAAAGAAGCGGTACATTATGTCGACCGTCCGATCAGAATAGTGTGCCAGATCATCTTCCGGTACCTCATAATGACTGAGGTTTTCTTTTGAAACTCCAAGCCCCGAAAGCCACGTCATATAATTCTCAACCCACTCTTCAAAAAATTCAGGAGCTTTCTCGGGATGACAAAAATATTCCATTTCCATCTGCTCAAATTCACGCGTTCGCAAAATGAAATTTCCCGGCGTTATCTCGTTTCGAAAAGCTTTACCTACCTGCGCGATACCAAACGGCAGTTTCCGTCTCGTCGTATTTAATATATTTGCAAAATTGATAAAAATTCCCTGCGCTGTC
>JBGTEI010000459.1:0-9871 GCA_041747875.1 Pyrinomonadaceae bacterium
CCGCGCTCGATGCAGTTTGGCGTGAGATACGAATTCTAGGAATTCTTTATTCATAGAAACTATTACGGCTAGGGCTTTTATGCTCTAGCCTTTTTTCATCGAAAAGTTGGATAAATGATTCAGTTATATGAAGGTGCCATCAAAAAAATGCACATCCATAAGGCAATAGACGTATTCGATCAATAGTAATAAATCAAATCTTTATAAAATGTTTCTAACCGTTGTTATAAAAGGTCGGTTTCTAAATGGTCAAACGATCAGAAAACTCCCCAAAATAAAAGCAGCTCAAGTTTTGAAATAATAAAAGAATTATAAAATCCCGCAGCAACCATCATTTCACAACTTCTCCCGTCCGGAAATCGGAACAAAAAATGCATAAATAACTGCAAACAATAGCGATTGTTTTCTCAAGCACTACTTATTCCATTTTAATCAGGACAAGGAGAAGTTATGAAAAACAGAGCAATAATGAGCAAACTCAAATTACTGCTGTCGACCTTTGCAATCGCAACGGCAGCGGCGATAAGCGTAGTTGCTCAATCTGGTACCTCAAGTATCAGTGGAGTTGTAACTGATCAAACCGGAGCTGCGGTTCCGGGGGCAACGGTGACAATAAGTAATCCTGCCACGGGATTTAGCAGGGGAACGACAACAAATAGCGACGGAAGCTATAGTTTCCCCGGAATTCCGCCGGCAACTTACAAATTGGAAGTTTCGGCAGGGAATTTTAAGAAAGCCGTTAATAATAATGTTCAGGCACTCGTTGATACAAAGGCGACGGCAGACATTGGTCTTGAACCCGGAGACGTAACTGCGGTTGTCGACGTTACATCAAATAATATCGAATCGGTGGTCAATACGCAGGACGCGAGTCTTGGGAATACCTTTGTACCCGAGCAGATCACGCAGCTGCCGACAAATTTGCGGCAGGTAAATGACTTGCTCAGCTTGCAGCCTGCCGTAACGCGCGAAGGCTATGTCGCGGGCGGACGAAGCGATCAGGCCAACATTACGCTTGACGGTGTAGATGTCACTGATCAGCAAACCGGAGGACGTTCGAATCAATTTCAAACGACGCAGGGTTCGGTTTTGCGTTCGACAACAGAATCTGTTGCGGAATTCCGCATTACGACGACAAACGCAAACGCAAATCAGGGTCGTTCATCCGGCGCACAGATCTCGCTTGTAACCCGAAGCGGAACGAACAAATTCCATGGTGCGGGATTTTACTTTTACCGGCCAACGGCGTTTTCGGCAAATGAATTTTTTAACAATGCGGCCGGCACTTACTCCGCGACCGATCAGGCAGTAATTGATGGAAATGCTTTGGCCGGCGACCAGCGTGCCCCGCGTCCAAGTCTGGCACGTGATGTTTTTGGCGGAAGACTAGGCGGACCGATCGTCAAAGACAAATTATTTTTCTTTTATAATTATGAAGGTCAGAGACAAACACTCGGAACGCCCGTTGTCCGGGTTGTACCGTTAGCCCATATGGGGCAAGGCGAACTGAGATTTAATGGGACGGGACCAAGCTGTGATGCTGCCCGAAATTGCAGGATCGGTTTGGCAGAACTAAACACGATCTATTCACAGGCGGGGATCAATCCGGATGTTGTATCACTTTTCGCACAGGTCAATTCCAAGTATCCGGCAAATGATACAAGTGTTGGCGATGGTATAAACACCGGAGGCTACAGATTTAACGCCCCGACCACAATTTCCGAAAATACACACATCGCAAGATTTGATTACAACGTAAATGATCGTCATCAGTTATTTCTTCGAGGGAATTATCAAAATGATCTGACAGAAGGAGGTACAGATCCGGCTTTTGCACAGCAGTTTCCGGATACGTCGCCGACTACCGTGTGGAGTCATCCGCTTGGATTCGTCGTTGGTCACAATTGGACGGTCAGTGACAATAAAGTTAATAACTTTAGATATGGTTTGACGCGGCAGGCGTTTACACAGGGAGGAGATTCGTCGACCAATGCGATCGTCTTCAGATTTGTCTTTTCGCCGACCCTGAACCCCGCAGTGCGGGAACTTTCCCGTGTCACAGATACCCATAATTTTACCGACGATTTCACGTGGATCTCGGGAAATCACACTTGGCAATTTGGCGGCAACGCCAGAATTATCAGGAATAGACGGAGCAGTCTTTCGGGAGCTTTTGATTCTGCATCGACGAATCCATCCTTTTATGAATTGTCGGGTGCGGTCGTTGATTCGCGGATCGAATCCGCGGGATATACGATCGATGAAGGAAGTATTGCGTCCGTTCAGGCTGCGGCAACTGCGCTTATTGGTCGTTATTCACAATATGCGGGAAACTTTACGTTTGATCTTGACGGAAATGTTCTTCCGGCCGGAGTTGCAAGTGACCGACTATTTGCGACCGAAGAATACGAAGGTTATCTTCAGGACAGCTGGCGGCCGTTACGCAACTTAACGCTTACGCTTGGTTTGCGCTATGGGTTAAGCCGTCCGGTTTACGAAAAAAATGGATTTCAGGTTGTTCCGGATATTGCGCTTAGTGATCTACTTGAAAAAAGGATCGCGACCGCACAATTTGGAGTTCCGACAAATGATCTGGTCAATTTTGTAAAGGGAGGACCTGTGAATAATGGTCCGGGATTTTATCCGATGGATAAAAACAACTGGCAGCCAAGAGTTGCGGTAGCCTGGTCGCCGAATTTTAAGAGCGGTTTCCTGCATTCATTATTTGGCGACGAAGGTGATTCAACTATCCGCGGCGGATTTGCAATAACAAATTCTGCATTTGGTCAGCAGCTTGCAGTTTCGTTCGACAATCTTTCGACGATCGGATTTACAAGCAGCACTACGATATCTGCCAATACATATAACGTAACTGATAATCTCGGTCCGCGGTTTACCGGATTCGGACAAGACATTAGAAGTCTTCCGGGAATTGGCGTACCGGCTCAGCTTTTTAGTACCCCGGCCGATGAATCGGAGCGGATCCAATCTTCGCTCGATCGAAATATCGTTTCGCCGAAAACGTATAGCTGGAATGTTTCTTACGGCAGAAGTCTTCCGAAAGGAATGTATTTCGAAGCTTCATATATCGGAAGCGTAAGCCGCAACCTTTTCTCGAGTCAGGACGTTGTCGCGTTTAACAACATTGTAGACCCTGCGTCAGGCGTAGACTGGTACACGGCGATGGGACAGCTTGTCGATGCGCGTGCGGCAAATACCGACATCGATTCACTTCCTGCGATCCCTTATTTTGAAAATCTGTTTCCTAATTTTGGTGACAATTTCTGGGGATTTCCTGCCTGGAATTCAACTCAAGGGGTATTTGCACTAATTGCTCGGACTGACTTTACTGTTGGAAAGGGAATCTGCTTGCCGGACGATCCAAACGATCCGGATATTGGCTGTGAATTCTTCGATGTAGCCGATTATACTTATATCCAAACGCAATTAGACGATCTTGGTGTTTTCCCGAATATGTTTGTTCATCCGCAATATGCCGCGTTTTCGTCGTATGGAACTACCGCAAGGTCAAATTATCACGGCGCTTCATTTAGTTTAAGGCAGAGGCTTGGAGATGTCTTATCTTATGATGTGAACTATACGTATTCGAAATCTATGGATACGGGATCAGGGCTTCAAGGTGCCGATAACTCAAATACGGCGTTCGGTACAGCTTTTATTTTGAATCCAATTAGACCCGAAGATAATTATTCGGTTTCGGATTTCGATTCGACACACATCGTAAACGCAAACTTCATTTTCCAGCTTCCGTTTGGAAAGGGAAGAAAGATGTTTAGCGGTGCGAGTGGTTTTGTCGATTCGGTGATCGGCGGATGGCAGCTTGCCGGAGTTTATCGCTGGAATACGGGCCGTCCGATCTTTTCGCCGTTTGACCAGGCTCAATGGGCGACAAACTGGAACGCACAGTCAAGCGGTGTTAGAGTTCGGGATCTTAAAAGCAGTGTTGACCGAAACACGCAGAATATTTTCAGCGATCCGCAGGCGGCATTTAATTCATTCCGAAATGCACGTCCGGGTGAAACGGGAGACAGAAATGTCCTCCGTCTGCCGGGATATTCGACGCTTGATCTTGGTCTATCCAAGAATTTTTCGATGCCTTGGAGTGAGAATCACAAGCTCCAACTCAGATGGGAAGTATTTAACGTAACAAACGTTCAATACTTTGGCCTCGATGCTCCGCAAACAGGCGTCACGCGTTCGACCTGGGGATTACCTCAGGATTCGGACATTGGAACGGCATCCGGAAATTTTGGTAATATCTTTACCACGATCCAAGGCGCGCCGCGTTCGATGCAGTTTGGTTTGAGATACGAATTCTAGATATCTGATCTGGGAAACTTTCGGGCTAAGGCAGAAATGTCTTAGCCTTTTTTTTATTTCGGAGCGAAAGAATCATTGCCGGTAATATCGTGGAGATGGCGGGTGTCATTTAATGCGACCACGCGTACGTTGTCGCGTCGGCGGATCTCAAAACGATTGATCCCACAATTTGAGGTAAGAAGCCACGGGGTAGTTTTTGTATTCGAATTGATCGCATTCATCAGATATAGCGAAACAAAGCAGATCGTCCCGGTATGTGAAAAAATGACGATCTTTTTGCCTTTTGAGGTTCGCAGGATCTCGTTTAGCAAACTTGTCGCCCGCTTTAGAAGCTCACGGTAACTTTCGCCATCGGTGATCTTGTGATTTACGTCGCGTCTTACAAGAGCATAGTAATCGTTGGCATGTGCTTTCTTTGCTTCCGGAAATGTTAAACCCTCAAGAACGCCGACATTTCTTTCACGAAACGCTTTCGTTTCATTTATTTTAATACTTAGACGTTTTGCGAGCGGTGCAGCGGTTTGCACAGCGCGCGGCAGATCACTTGAATAAATTATTGAGACCCCTTCGCCGGCGATCGCTTTGGCGGTAATTTCTGCCTGTTTCTCTCCCAATTCGGAAAGCGCAGTAAGACTGTGTCCGCCAAAACGCCCCTCGACGTTTTTTGCAGACTGTCCGTGTCTTACCAGCAGTAGTTGTGTGATCGCCATCGCAAAATTGTTAAAGTCAAAAAGAAAAGAGGAGTTTCCTCCTCAATACTTTGAAATTCCAAGGCCTTTTTTTCTTAACCGGAAGCCGTTTCCGCTTTTAGTTTCTCGGTTTGATAATGCGTAACCAAAGCATCAATTATCTGATCTAGATCGCCTGCCATTACCAGATCGAGCTGGTGAACGGTCAATCCGATCCTGTGATCCGTAACGCGGTTTTCTTTGAAATTATAAGTCCTGATCTTTTCGCTTCGATCGCCGCTTCCGACCATCGATTTGCGTTCCGAAGCTAGTTCATCGTGCTGCTTTTGTTCTTCGATCTCCTGAAGTCGCGCGCGCAGCACTTTCATAGCCTTTTCGCGGTTCTTGATCTGAGATTTTTCGTCCTGCATCGAAACGACCAGACCGGTCGGCTCATGCGTGATTCGAACGGCAGAATAGGTCGTGTTAACCGATTGTCCGCCGGGACCTGAAGAACAAAATGTGTCGATTCGAAGATCATTCTGATCTATCTCGATATCCACTTCTTCCGCTTCCGGCAAAACTGCAACAGTGATCGCGGATGTATGAATTCTTCCGCTCGATTCTGTCTGCGGAACACGCTGTACTCGGTGTACGCCGGATTCAAAACGCATTTTTGAATAAACCGAATCGCCTTCGATCATTGCAAATGCTTCCTTAAACCCGCCGACTCCGGTGTCGGACACGTTCATTACATCCATTTTCCAGCCTTGCTTTTCCGCGTAGCGAACATACATTCTAAGAATATCCGCCGCAAAAAGAGTTGCTTCATCGCCGCCTGTTCCTGCGCGGATCTCTATAATTACGTTTTTCTCGTCCTTCGGATCCTTTGGTATCAGAAGGAATTTTAATTCTTCTTCACCTTTTATTTAACTTTCTTCGAGTTCGGCGATCTCCATCTCGGCGAGTTCGCGCATTTCAGGATCTTCAGTTGCTTCGAGCACCTCTTTTGCGCCGTCAAGATCTTCCTGGATCTTTTTAACCTCGCGATACTTTTCTACTACGTCGCCAAGCGTCTTATGTTGTCGCATAAGCTTCGTATAGGCATCAATATCCGAAGTAATATCGGGTGCGGAGAGCTGAGTTGTAAGCTCTTCGTAGGTTATTTCTATCTGTGCAATTCTATCAAGCATTAATTAGTTTTTGTACTCAGTTTACCGCAACTTGCGGTTCGCCCATTTGTCCACCCATCGGTTCGAGCTTGAGTGATTCATTTAAGGCTTCGATCGCAACTTCAAGCTGATCAGAATCAGGTTCCTGAGTTGTGATATTTTGAAGCCAGATCCCGGGACGTGTCATTAATTTAAATACCGCACTTGATTCTTTTTTCGCAGCATAGCGAATGATCTCGTATGAAAGTCCGGCGACAAGCGGCATCAATATAATTCTCACTACAAGATTTAGCCAAAGAGCGTCAAATTTTATGACCGAGAAAAGAACGATCGCGACCAGCATGACGACCATCAGGAATGACGTTCCGCATCGCGGATGAAGCCGGCTTTGCGGGTGCGCATTCTCGACCGAAAGATCCAGTCCTTTTTCCCATGTGAAAACAGTTTTGTGCTCTGCGCCGTGATATTGAAATACCCGGTGAATATCTTTTAGGAACGACATCGAAAAGATCATTATCACGAAAAACAGCATCCGGATAAGCCCGTCGATAAGATTAAATGCGATCCATGATCCGGGTTTGATCTCCCAAACGTATGCCTTGATCGTTTCAAACCAACCGGCGGCGGCAGTAATTGCAGGTGCTTCTGCCCAACCGAGCCAAATAAATAAAACGTTTGTAAGGATCAAAGGTGCAACGATAAACAGAAGCACATTAAAACCAAGGGCAAAAATTATCGAGCCGACCGCGCCGGCTGATTGTTTCGCCGTCGAGGATTTCGAGGCCGTTTTATTTTCAGGAAGTGTTAGTTTTGCAGGAGCCTTGGTGAACTCCTCATCCATCGTGCCTTCAACCAAGACCGCTTCAGTTGTTACTGCTTTCGCCTTTTCAAGTTGTTCCTGTTCCTTAAGATCTTCTTCGTAGATCCCGGCGGAATAGTTCAGCGCCTTTACGCCTAGTGCAAGCGACTGAATAAGAGTCGCACCGCCGCGCAGTATCGGAACATTCAGGATCTTGTATTTGTCACTCCATTTCGGAAGTTTTTCAGCCGTATGGACGATCGTTCCATCAGCTTTTCGGCAAGCGATCGCATACGCATTCGGTGTACGCATCATAACGCCTTCCATCACGGCCTGACCGCCGACGATCAGATCTTTCTCCAGTGACATAAACAATTGTAAAAACTTTTTCATACTCGCACCTTTTATTTGATTAAGTTTGTGTGAAATTTTAGAAGCCGACTTTCAAGTCCCTTTGATTTGATATCCATTGATAAAGATGTCTAATCAAACGTAATCCTCAATTCCTAGATCGAACAAAAAAATAACGCCGGACCCTGATTCTTATGCGTCTTTTCTCGGTGTAATTATACACGAAGAGTTGACGACGCGAATTTGAGCGCCGGCGTTAGTTATTTACAGCTATAATTGATTCAGTAACGGTTTCAATTACTTCAAACTCCTAAGCTGGTTCGACTTCGGTAGTTTCTGCAACTTCTGCACCTTTTCTGCGTGCAAAACGCTTGTTGAACCGGTCGACACGACCTGCGGTATCAACTAATTTTTGTTTTCCTGTGAAAAACGGATGACATTCCGAACAAATTTCAATGCTCAGATTGTCGCCCAAAGTCGAACGTGTTTCAAAAGAATGTCCACACGCGCAGCTCACGGTGATTGCTTCGTAATTTGGATGTATTTCTGGTTTCATTACTTTATATTCCCCCTTGCTAGATAAACCCTGCAATAAATGCAAACAGCGATAATAACCCGAACTCCGTCCTTTGGTCAAGGAAATTTAGGCATGTCCAGCATATCATCGGATTCATTATCCAAAATGTCTATAGGGGTTGGTTCCTCGATCTGGGTTGTCTCGTCGCGCTTCACGCGAAAAACAAATCTTTGTTCAGACATCGGAATAAGATGCTCTTCGAATTCGAGCTTGGTCTTTCTCAAAGCACTTCTTACGCTGTGCCCGGCAAAAAGTATTAAGTCGGCAGATCTCGACCATTTTACGATCCTCGGCATTTTCTTCGCAAAACCGTCGATCGCGCGGCACATTATATGCGTCACTCCCGGGTTTCTCGCTTCGTCAAACTGCTTGTTTTCAACCGTTGCCCGTCCTGTTAGCTCGCAAAGTGCGATCGCTTTTTCAAGAAACTCCGCTTTTTTCTGCTTTGACTCGACAAGCAGTCCCTTTAGATCTTTCCGCGCTATCAGGCACGGAATTCCGGGTAAGCCCGCTCCCGATCCGATATCTGCAAAAAAGGAGTTTTCCGGTATAAACTGCAGCGCATAAAGGGATTCCAAGATATGCCGGATCGCAAATTCTTCCGAATCGCAGTTTCCGACGAGATGAAGAAGATTATTGTTTTTCATCACACCTTGATAAAAGTTCTCAAGGCTTATGATAACTTCTTCACTCAGTTCTAATCTAAAGGAATCCTGATTTTGTCTGATAGCTCTAAAAAACTTACTTTTCATCTGTTGTTCTGCTCTTGAATTTAGCCGCCGAGTATAACGGAAACCCAATTCGGCCCAATCTTGTCATTTTGAATCGTTTCTAGATCTGTTTCTAGTCCGATAGCTTACCATTCGTAAACTCATTTACTAAAACGCTGAATGTTCTTATTTGAAGGATTGTCACTCCGGTGGCTCTGAATCGCAGATCTTTAATATTTTTTATCAGCATCAGTGGAAGTGTTTGTATAAATTTTTTACCGGATCGAAATTTGTTGGTTTAACCGTCTCGATATCTGAGCAAAAATTAAAATAAGTTTCGCCCCAAAAAGCCGTGTTCGTGTTCTTGCCAACTGCAAAAAATCCATGCCGGTGCTGTCTTTGCTGTAGTTAAATAGTCTTGACAGGAGGATCATCGTTATCATGATGTTTTTTGGAGACGGGCAATTTCCCAAGTGTGCAGTTCATTTAAGAACCAAAATTATTGGAAGCGTTTCACCTCGGGTATATAAAGCTCTCGTGAGATGCATCCGAAGCGAGGAACTTGTAAAACAGGCACTTGCCCCCGGAACATATCCCCGGCTGATGATTGAGCCGTTAAAGAGCGGAATGTTTCAAATTGGCGGAATCTATCAAGGAATGTGTTATGAACACAAGAAAAATTATATATACGTAAACATTCCGATAGCTAACAAATTTGAATTCTTCAGCGACGACCTTACTCCGCCCCGGTTTGAAAGGATTCTCTTGCATGAACTCGTGCATTGGGGTCGCTTCATTGCAGGAAAATCGCCTGATATACGAGGGAAAGAAGCAGGGGGAGTGTTTGAACACCTTGCCTATGGCAGTGCAACTTATGGCGACCACGAAATAAAGTGTCCAAATCGCGTATAAAGAAAATTGGTGCGGACGAGAGGACTTGAACCTCCACGATGTTGCCATCACGGGCTTCTGAGACCCGCGCGTCTACCAGTTCCGCCACGTCCGCAATTTATGGGCGATAGTTAATATACATTCGCAACTGAAATGTGACAAGCGCCGATAGTAAACTGAGCGTGTGTCACTGGCCCGATCGTGGTTGGTGTCCGTAGCCTGACTGTGAAGGAGGGCTTCCTAGGTGTCCGTAGCCCGACTGTGAAGGAGGGCTTCCTTGGTGTCCGTAGCCCGACTGTGAAGGAGGGCTTCCTTGGTGTCCGTAGCCCAACTGTGAAGGAGGGCTTCCTAGGTGTCCGTTG
>JBGTEI010000460.1:0-1782 GCA_041747875.1 Pyrinomonadaceae bacterium
CAAAAACTCCAGGAGATTTGTCCTCCCGAGCTCGATTTTGAGATCATAACGCAGCTTCCGATCGACATCCAAAAAGATACGATCATAGATTATCGATTGCATCTGCGCGGGATCCCGATCACCTGGCAAACGCTTATTTCCGAGTGGGATCCGCCAAATTCGTTTGTCGATAGGGCGCTAAAAAGTCCTTACAAACAGTGGATCCATCGACATACGTTTACCGAAACAAATGACGGCGGAACCGACATTGAGGATAATGTGAAATACAGACTTCCGTTTGAACCTCTCGGCGATATTGCGCTTTGGTTTGTAAAAAGGGAGCTAAACTACATTTTTGACTATCGGGAAAAGGTTATCCTGGAATATTTTGGATCGTAAGAAAGTAACGCCACAGTCCCGTTGGCTGTCGAGGTGGCATCCTGCCGCCGCTTTTTGCAAATAATTATTAAACCAACCGTAGAGCGAGACGCTCGACGGACAGCCACCGGGACGGTGGCGCTACATTTCTGACAACCGCCTGGCTGTGGCGTTACATCTCGCCCTGCGTTTTCGTTTTTGTTAGCGGTGCCTGAGCTACCGCCAAACGGCAATTAAACGTCTTTTCGAAGAATTCTTTTTTGATCTCAATTGCATAGATCTCGTTACTCAAGTTTTCATCGCTCATAAGAATGAGTTTCAGTCGTTTCTTATCCTTTTCAAATCGCACATCTTTGACACGACTTTCATATCCCCGATCCATCCCGTCGGCTATTCTGAGGATCGAACTGAGCCGGTCGACCAACTTGCGTTCGGATTCATCAAGCTGCATGTAGAAAAAATGATGATTCCGCGGGAAGGCCTTCCGGTGATAACGCGCAACATTTGCGATTATGAGTTTTTCCTCTTCGGAGAAACCCGTCATTTCGGAATGCTTGATGAGATACATTGAGTGCTTATGATGTGACTCATGAGAGATATGATAGCCGACGTCGTGAAGCAGCGCGGCAGCCGAAAGCAATGTTCGCTCGTGTCTTTTTAAGCCGTAGATCGGCGCGAGCTCGTCAAATATCTTTTCTGCCATATTTGCGACTTGAAGCGCATGATTCTCTTCGTAGCCAAACCTTCGTCCGACGGCAAATACATCGCGAAGTTTTATATCATCAACATCGGGCACCGGCGGCAACGATTCGGTTTCTGCTTCCTGAAGATGTTCTATAATTACTCCTTCGCGAAGCGCATATTCACATGGCTCGAGTGTTTCGATCCCGAGTGAAGACATCACTCCTTCAAGAATATATCCGCCCGCAACGATCACTTCCGCCCTGCGTTCATTGATCAATGGATTGACTGAAAGTTTTGCGATCGAGATCTTCGACAGCATTTTATTTAGCGCTATCAATCTTTTGAGCTGGATCACGGGCTTTACGGTCAATTCATTTTCGGATTGAAAATTCAGCAATGATGCGATCGTTAAAACGGTACCCGAAGTTCCGCTTGAAAGTTTCCACGTCTCACCTTTCATTTTTCTAACGGGTTTCTCAAGCGCAAATTTGATCTCATTGCGAAGCTTTCTTAGTTCTTTTTTTGCCGGCGGATCGCTTTTAAGATATTTCTCCGATAAACCTACCGCACCGAGTTTCATCGAAAACAGTTTTTTTGGTTCGCCGTTTTCCATAAAGGAAATTTCGGTCGATCCGCCACCGATATCAATATTCAATATTGAGCTATCTTCCTTTCCAAAATACTGTGAAGCTGCGATCCCGATCAGGCGGGCTTCTTCGAGAGAAGGTAATACTTCGACGT
>JBGTEI010000461.1:0-2319 GCA_041747875.1 Pyrinomonadaceae bacterium
ATCCCGCCGCCGTTTGCCAGAATATCGAGGTAATCTGCTCCTTTGATCTTAAGTTCAAATTCGTCAAGCCTGTTGCCGCCGTAGATTATATGTGTGTGAGGATCAACAAATGCGGGCATGACCACCTTGCCTTCCGCATCAATATCAATTTCCGATTCAAATTGTGAAAATATCTCATCGGTTGTCCCAACGGCTTTTATCATTCCACCTGTGATCGCAACGCCGCCGTTTTCGATAATGCCGAGGTCCTGCATTGAAACACCTTTTCTGGCACCGCCATTTGAAATGCAGGTAAGAAGTTGTTTCGCATTGTGAATTATCAGGTCAACAGTTTTTTTGTCAGGCATAGATTTTTTTAGAAACTTGGAAATGTGTTTTAGGCAGACCAACGCATATCTCCCAATATAATCGTTTCAGAATAAAAAACACCAGAAGGGGATCTGTGTTTCTTTAACGTAAATATCGCTTTGGATCGAATTGCCGGTCGCCCGGCTTACAGATCAATTGATTGGACACGCGGCGTTGGTTTGACGTAATGCCTGAAGAAAGTAGAGAGATTGAAATTACGACAGCAGTGCAGAACTCGTGCTTTGGAATTAATTATAGCCTGGACACCTGTTGTGTCCGCTCCCGAAAAGCCGCCGGTGTTCGGCCTCTCAAATTGCCGAAAATCCCTATTTTTGATATTTTAGTAGATTACATATTTACAATACTTATCAGAACATAGGAATAATTTATAATGGCTACAGCAGGCAAGAAGATCGACGATTCATCAGAAAATAGTATGGCAAAAGACAAAACCGGCAGTTCGAAAAACGGCGTAAAATCGGATAAATATATGGGCTTGGACGAAAAAGCCCTGATCGGTATTTATCGCACAATGTACACGTCGCGGCGCGTTGACGACAAAGAGATCCAGCTGAAGGGACAAAATAAGATCTACTTCCAGATCTCGGGCGCCGGACACGAAGCGATATTGACCGCCGCCGGAATGGCAATGAAGGCCGGTTACGATTGGTTTTATCCGTATTATCGCGATCGTGCACTGATGCTTCAGCTTGGAATGACGCCAAAGGATATGCTTCTTTCCGCCGTTGGGGCAGCGGACGATCCGAATTCTCACGGCCGCCAAATGCCTTCCCACTGGGGAAGCGTGGAATTAAACGTCCCGACGCAGTCTTCGCCAACCGGAACTCAGCTTCTCCAGGCGGTTGGAGCTGCGGAAGCCAGTTATCGAGCTTCGCTGGTAAAAGAAATGCAGGATAAGGTGACCGGATATAAGGGAGACGAGGTTGTATACGTTTCGATCGGTGACGGAACGTCGTCGCAGGGCGAATTTTGGGAAGCAATGAACACAGCCTGCAACTTGAAATTGCCGGTAATTTTCCTTATCGAAGACAATGGCTATGCGATCTCGGTTCCGGTTGAAGTTCAAACCGCCGGCGGTTCGGTTTCAGATCTATTGATAGGCTTCCCAAACCTGTTTATCCAAAAAGTTGACGGTACAGACCCGCTTGAATCATACGATGCATTTCAAAAAGCCGTTGATTTCTGCCGTGCGCGAAAAGGCGTTTCGCTGATCCATGCAAAAGTTACGCGTCCGTATTCTCACTCCCTTTCAGACGACGAAAAATTGTATCGTCCTGAGGAAGAACGTCAGAAAGACGCTGAAATCGATCCGATCAAAACATACGGCGAATTCCTGATGACCGAAGGAATTATTTCCTCGGAAGATCTCGAAAGTCTCCGAAAAGAAGTAGACACGGAAATTACGGTGGCGACCGATATAGCACTTGCGAGTCCGCAGCCCGAAGGTAACACGGCCTACCGAAATGTCTATTCGCCCGATGTCGACCCGACATCCGCCGAATTTGACAATGAAGAAGGTGCCGAGCTGACCGGGAAACCGGGAACGATGGTCGATCTGATAAATCGCTGTCTCCATACGGAAATGGCGCGTGATCCACGGATCGTTATATTTGGAGAAGATGTCGCCGATTGTTCGAAAGAAGAATATCTCGAACAGGTCAAAGGAAAAGGCGGCGTATTTAAGGTAACGGCAAATTTGCAGCGTGAATTCGGCGGCGACCGCGTATTTAATTCCCCGCTCGCTGAAGCAAATATTGTTGGGCGCGCGATCGGGATGGCAACCCGAAACTTAAAACCCGTTGTTGAAATTCAGTTTTTTGACTATATTTTCCCGGCATATCACCAGATCAGAAACGAACTCGCGTTAATGCGCTGGCGTGCGGACGGCGATTGGAAAGCGCCCGTCGTAATGCGTGTTCCGGTTGGCGGATATCTAAAAGGCGGCGCGAT
>JBGTEI010000462.1:0-4261 GCA_041747875.1 Pyrinomonadaceae bacterium
TTGGTTTACGTGAACAGGATCTGATCAATTCTGATTCTGAGATATTGATCTTACTTACCGGTATCGATGAGGGTTTTTCGCAGGTGGTCCATACACGCACTTCTTACAAACCGGACGAACTCATCTGGAATGCGAAATTTGTTAGTATTTATAATAATATGGGAAACAATGAACCGATATCTATTGATATTAATAAGCTTTCCAAAACGGAGAAAGTATAATTTCCATAAATTGACAAAGAATCCATTTTGAATAATCATCTCTTTAAGAAAATCTTGGTAAGAAATTGGGAGAATCTATGGCAACAAAAATTGTAAAATGCCCGAATTGCAATACGGAAAATACGGGTTTAGAAAATTTTTGCAGAAATTGCGGAAACACGCTTCCTGCAGATTTTGGTCAACAAAATTATCAAAACCAGCAAATGCAGTCTGCACCTGGCAGTCATTCAGGACAGATCCCGGGGGCGGATAAGAAGCTTGCGGCGGGTTTATGCGGAATTCTTCTGGGTGGATTGGGCGTACACAAATTTATTCTTGGCTACAATCAGGAAGGGATCTATATGCTGGTCGGACAGGTCGTCGCGATCGTTCTGGCGGTGATCAGCTGCGGATTTCTTTTTTTCCTGCCAATGGTTATTAGCATTATCGGTTTGATCGAAGGAATCATGTATCTGACAAAATCAGACGAAGAATTTGTCCATACTTACATTACGAACAAGAAACCTTGGTTCTAACGCTCGGGCATAACTTTCAAAATAAAACCCTGCCTTACTTTAGAAAAGTAGGATAGGGTTTTATTTTCGCAAAAATCGAATTACGTACACTGACAAAAACAACCTGAACCAAGATTACAGTCGGCGCCGGGTTGAACAAGAACTCCCATTCCACTGCAGCATCCGTTTGTAAAATTAGCAGGATCCATACATAGGTTTCCACAGCCTGCTACTGTTCCCGCGCAATTGAGCGGATTTGTTCCGGTTGTACCCGGTGCACCGCCACCGGGATTCACACAGCTTTGAGCAAAAGCCGCTTTTGGAGCAACGATCGCAGAAACGATCGGCAACGCGACCATCGAAGCAAATCCAATTTTCTTGACCGCTTCACGTCTTGAAAGTTCTCCAAACGAATTCGGAAGGTTCTCTGCATCGATCAGCAATCCTTGATTTTTGAGTTGGCTCAATGCGAATATGATCAGATCTTCCTGAACAGGGGCAGAAAGTTTTACCTCGACCCGCTCTGTGATGGTTTTAATATCACTTTTCCCATCAGAATATTCCCAGACGAGCGCCGCAGTTTTATTCAAACATATCGCCCGATTCTTGGTGAGATCATAAATAAGTAACTCATCCGATGTATTCTGAATTACCAGATTTTCACTCGCTGCTTTTGGATAATTTCCAGCCGGACGAGCGCCTGCGCTTCGCTTGCTATTTAACATTGCCTTGGGCTCCTTTTTGTAAATTGTGGGGCGATAGTAACACAGTGCGATTATAAAGCAAACTTTTTTTCAGCGCCGAAGTTTCGAATAATATTCAACTAGGTAAATATACTGACAATAAATACTTACAGCTTTTGTACCGTTTAATTTTAATTGTTTTAAACACGATGGTTGGAATGGAATTTAGAAAGCTGGGGCAACTGAGTGTTCATTTATTGATTAATTCGGATTGGATCTTCTAAACGTAATGTTGCTGAGAATCAATAGAGAATACTTCGAATCCTCAATACAAAAAACAGTCGATCAAATAATAGATCCGGTCGGTTCGGATTCGTTTCCGACATCTTTTTCGTTAAAAACTACGCATTGTAGTTGATTTTTCAAATTTGGATGTTTAGTATGTTTAAAAGTTCGATTATGAATCCAATAAAACCAAAAATTACGTTGACAGGATTTAGCCCGGGAAAACGCGGGACTGCCCAGGTTTTGGGAGAACTTCAAACCTCAGTGATGGAAATTCTATGGAAGGAGCCGAATCTGACTGTGTCGGAAGTAGAAAAAAGATTGCAAAAGAAACGCGATATCGCGCACACAACAGTCTCGACGACCCTTGACCGGATGCATCAAAAGGGCTTTCTGCTACGTGATAAGCAAGGGAAGGCATTCATCTATTCGCCGCGTTATTCGAAACGTGAATTTGAACGAGGCGTTGCTGAAGAAGTGCTTAGCGGGTTGTTATCTCAGTTTGCGGAGCCGGCGCTTTCAACATTTGTCGAACTTATCGGTGAAGACAGTCAAAAACTCGACCAGCTGGAAGAATTAATTCGCCTTAGGCGCGAAGAGCTGGAACTTGAAGCAGAATAAGTAATGATATTTACTTTGATCGAAAATTTTGTTTTTTTTAGTGTGTTGTTCGCAGTTTTGGCGTACGCGGCGGCATTTATTGTACGTTTTGCGGCCTTAAGAAATTGGTTGCGGATTTCTCCTTTTGCGCTGACGAGAATTTATGCCGGTCTGATTATTCTGTCTCCGATCCTTGCTTTGTGGCTTGTCTTGGCAGCGCTTTTACCGAAAACATGGCTCGGAGCAGAGGTCTTTCACGCGGCACATTTTGCACCCGTTCACGAACCGCATCTTCTTAGCGAACTGACCACGAGATTTGAGCCGTTCCTGGCGTATGCAACCATTTTGTTCCTTTTGATCGTTTCTTTCTTCGTTGTCTGGAAAAGCATCCGAGGATATTTACGCATCGGTCGAATTATCCGTTTTTTAGAAGTTGAAGAGATCATGCCTGATCCAAAAAAGATTGCTTTAATTGAGAATATCGCCAAGCGACACGGTATGAAGGTAGGTTTGGTTTTGAGTGAACAACCCATGACGTTTATTTGGGGTTATTGGCAAAGCAGGCTAATACTTACATCGGGGATAATTAACGAGCTTAGTTTTTCCGAATTGCGGGGCGTTATCGAACACGAAGCTGCTCACCACACCCGGCGAGACAACCTGGTCAAATTTCTACTTTCTGCGGCCAGTAAGCTCTCGCTCGCTTTTCCTTTGTCCGGACGAATCTTGGGATGGCACGCTGAACAGATCGAGTTAGTATGCGATGAGATCGCGGCGGTCCGTACTCGAAAGCCATTAGAAATTGCCTCAGCGCTGGTCAAGGTTCGACGGAAGTTTCCCTCCCTTGAATCCAGTCAGTATCTGACCAGTGGTTTTATGACCGCAGAAGTTCCAAGTATCGAGTTTCGGGTGAAACGTCTTTTGGAGTTGGCAAACGCCTTACCTACGGATGGCGGGAAACCAAAGCTGCAGGAAAAACCTTTGGTTGAGGCGGTTTCGGTTGCCTTCCTGTTTATTACTTCTTTGGCAGTTGTGGTTTTTCTCGCACCGCTGGGTGTTCACGAAGCAGCGGAAAGTTTGATCCGATATATAAAATAGAAAGCCTGGAAAATGAATCAAAAATCGAATAAAAATATGTTTGCAAAAACTACACGCTGTCGTTGGTCGATGGCGGCAGCTTTTCTCGTTAGTACTTTATTTATTGCTTCGTGCAGCAGTTTAACTCCTAATCAGTCGGAACCTGAAGAGGAAGAAGCCTTGGCACGAACTGAATTTACCGCACGAATCGAAAATTTCTTTGAATACACACCGCTAAAAGCAGGCAAATCGAGTCAGTTTCTTATTCACTTAACCGATCTGAAGGACGGGACGCCGGTTGAAAAAGCAGATGTTTCGTTGAAAATCCGTCGAAAGGGCTCAAGTGATTTTAATGAAGTTAAAGCAAAGGTAGGAAGGGTTACGGGAATTTATGTGGCGGAAGTTCAGATCGCCGAAAAAGGAAATTACAATATCGAATTTTTGGTGAAGAACGAAAAATTAGAGGAAAAAATGCCGCTTGAAAACTTTGAGGTCGAATGAGAAAGAAAACTTTTAAAACAGCTTTTATTGCCGGTTTCTTCATAGTCTGTTCGGCGGCGGTTCTCGCTCAAACCGGTACCGATATTCTGACTCTGGAAAGGGCAAGCGAAAGATTGATCGAGAAAAATCTTTCGGTTGAAGCGGCACGTCTGGAAGTTTCAGCTGCCGAGCGGGTTAGAGTTTACGCCCGCTTGCGTCCGCGTCCAACGCTCAATGTGAGCGCAGAAAATTTACGCATTTCAGGCAATACTCCCGTTAGAAATCTTTATGAGTTCGGTGCGGTCGTAACACAACCGATTACGCTCGGCGGTCAGCGAAAGGCTCAGACGGAAGTCGCCGAGAGAACGATCAGCTTAGCCGAAGCACGACTTGACGGGGTTTTGCGTCAGCATCTTTTTGA
>JBGTEI010000463.1:0-2199 GCA_041747875.1 Pyrinomonadaceae bacterium
TATGTGTTGTTTTAGGTGACAATATAATTGAAGGAAATATCCGAAAAGCAGCCGACGATTACCGAAAACAAGGTGGCGGCGCGAAGATCCTACTCAAAGAAGTTCACGATCCGGAACGCTTTGGTGTTCCCGAGCTCGATGGCGAAACCGTCTTAAACATTGAAGAAAAACCAGATGCGCCAAAATCGAATTTTGCCGTCATCGGGATCTATTTTTATGACGCTACCGTTTTTGATGTTATAAAAACGCTCGAACCCTCAGACCGCGGCGAACTCGAGATCACGGATGTAAACAATCATTACATCAATAAAGGCGAGATGACATGGAACGAACTCGATGGCTGGTGGACAGATGCCGGAACATACGAAAGTCTACTCCGTGCAACAAATTTGGTCGCAAAGACGGGCGCGAATAAACTTGAAAACAAATTGAGCGCAAAAGAGGCGAGTTAAGTCTAATGACTCAAATACAAATGGTTGACCTTAAAGGTCAGTACGAAAAAATTAAGGGAGAGATCGACGCGGCTGTTTTAGGTGTGATCGGTTCGACGGCTTATATAAACGGGCCTGCAGTTAAAGCATTTCAGGCGAATCTGGAAACGTATCTGGATGTAAAACACGTGATCCCGTGTGCAAACGGGACGGATGCGCTTCAAATCGCTTTGATGGCGCTTGGACTGCAATCCGGAGACGAGGTAATCGTTCCCGCGTTTACGTATGTTGCAACTGCTGAAGTTATCGGATTATTAGGCCTGACTCCCGTAATGGTCGATGTCGATCCGGATACATTTAATGTAACGGCAGATATCATCGAAGCCGCGATCACACCAAAAACCAAAGCTGTCGTCCCTGTCCATTTATTCGGTCAATGCTGCGATATGGAACCGATCATGGAGGTCGCGAAGAAGCATGGCATATATGTGATCGAAGACAATGCGCAGGCGATCGGGTGTGACTATACTTTCCGCGACGGCTCGAGGATGAAAGCCGGAACGATAGGCGAAGTCGGAACCACTTCATTCTTCCCGGCAAAGAATCTCGGCTGCTTTGGCGACGGCGGAGCGATGTTTACAAATGACGATGAGCTCGCCGGAAAGCTTAGAATGGTGGCAAATCACGGGCAGACAAAGCAGTATTATCACGGCGTGATCGGTGTAAACTCGCGGCTCGATTCGATCCAGGCTGCAGTCTTAGACGTCAAATTGAAATATCTCGACGAATACGCTGCAGCGAGAAATTCTGTCGCCGATCATTATGATTCGGCATTTGCCAACATAGAGGAATTACAAACTCCCGCGCGCGAGAAGAATTCGAATCATGTCTTTCATCAATACACGATGAAGATCGGAAACGGAAAACGAGATGATCTGAGGACATTTTTAGCGGAGAAAGGGATTCCATCAAATATCTATTATCCGCTCCCGCTTTACGACCAGGAAGCTTTTCGACAATTTGTTTCGTCCGGATTTAGCTTAAAAGTGACGGAAGATCTCTGTCGCGAGGTTTTGTCGCTGCCGATCCATACCGAAATGAACGACGATCTCATGGAGACCATTTCTCGTGCAGTAAAAGAATTTTACGATTAATTTCTGAGGTTTTTTATGACAGAAAAGAATTACTTTGCTCATGAGACAGCAGTGATCGATGAGGGTTGCGAGATCGGAGCAGGCGTCAAGATCTGGCACTTTTCGCATGTGATGCCAAATTCGAAGATCGGCGAAGGATGTAATCTTGGCCAAAATGTCGTGATATCGCCCGATGTTGTGCTTGGCAAAAATGTAAAGGTACAGAATAACGTTTCGATTTATACGGGAGTTATCTGCGAAGACGATGTTTTTTTAGGACCATCAATGGTTTTTACAAATGTGATAAACCCGCGAAGCGCGGTAAACCGAAAAAACGAGTATGCGAGAACGTTAGTTAAAAAAGGAGCCTCGATCGGTGCAAACGCGACGATCGTTTGCGGCAATGATATCGGCGAATTTGCATTTATCGGTGCAGGCGCGGTCGTCACAAAAGAGGTTCCGGCTTATGCTTTGGTAGTTGGGAATCCGTCAAAACAGATCGGTTGGATGAGCGAATTTGGACATCGTCTTGAATTTGGTGAAAATGGTGAGGCGATCTGCTCCGAATCGAATGAAAGATATATTCTGGAAAATGGAGAGGTCTCGAAAGCAACCAAATAGAAATAGATGAAAAA
>JBGTEI010000464.1:0-5814 GCA_041747875.1 Pyrinomonadaceae bacterium
TTTTTCATCGTCTGCCTCAACGCCAACAAGATTCTCGGAAAACGATTTTTCGATCACTTCGTCCCCGAGTTGAACTTCAAGATCGTTAACCTCGATCGGATCGGCGTTCAGATCATCCTGAAAAACTCCTTTCAGATCAACGATTACCGTATCGCCATCTTTTGATTTCCTGCCTTCGATCGGAACCAGCGTCGATTGCTGCTGTCTTTGTTCTTCAATTATGTTTTCAATTTCATCATCTTCAATTGGACGAATACGACGGATTGCTTCGAGACCTTTATATTTTGGCGTCGGAATTTCCGGCATCACCTGAACGTGAACACTAAAGCCGATCGCTTGCGAGCCGTTCACATTGATATTATCCGGCTCATGAAGATGCAAATGAGGTTCCGCAAGCGGATTGAGCTTATACTCTTGTATCGCTTCCGCAACTCTCGGCGGGATTAATTCCTGCATAACATCAGACTTGATCTCTTCTTTGTAACGCATTCGAATCACATCGATCGGTGCCATCCCTTTCCTAAATCCGGGAACTTGAGCTTTACCCACGTATTTTCGGCTCACCGAATCGTAAACCAAACGCACTTCTTCAGGTTGGACTTCGATCCGAATTTCTTTATTAGTAGGGGATATTTCGATAAGTTCTGTATTCATTTAATATTTTTGTTCTAAAGAAAACTCTAGCTCGCAAAATAAAAACATTGGCGAGCTTTTAATTTATATTGTTTGTATTTTTATCCGTTTCCGAAAATCAGTTGGCTCATCTACAAACCAAACGACTTCCATTTGGTGCCGAGGGCGAGACTCGAACTCGCACACCTTACGGTACTAGTTCCTAAGACTAGCGTGTCTACCAATTTCACCACCTCGGCGCGTTAAATTTTGAAAAATCAAGACAATTCTGAATTTATCGGATTAGACTTGGATTGTCTAGCGGGCAATTGGTAAGTTTCAGACCTTGAAACCGCTGGATATTAGGCGCCATATTTTTTTATTCAGATCGATCAGCTGCTACTTCCCCTTATTTTCACGAATCATTTTCGCTTTGTAATCCTCAAGTGCCCGGTCAGCATTTTCGAGTTCGCTGATTGCTGTTGGCTTGCGGTCCTCGATCTTCTTTTGCTCGCCTTTACCGTCGCCTAAGAAGAGTTTGTAACCTACAGTCCCGCCGATCAGCAAAAGTCCGATCCAAAAGATATACCAGAAAAGACTGGCGATAATTCCGAAGAGCCAAAGCAGAACATATGCGCCAAGCCCGATGGCGATCAATAAAAGTATGAGTTTCAATATTTTCATTTTGTAAATCCTTTAATGTTAATAGTAAGATTTATTACGAAAATATCAAACAATTGTTCGCCGAATATGCGAACCCAGAGGACTAAACTTGACCGACCCAATGGTAAAAATTAGCGACATTTCAGACAAAATTCCGGCAAAAGTTTTCGGCGACGACTCGACCGTTATTTCGGACGTGACACACGACTCACGACAGGCTAAAGAAGGAACGCTTTTCACCGCGATAAAGGGCTTAACAATGGACGGGCATCGTTTTGTCGAGGATGTCATGCGACGCGGAGCTGCCGGCATTATCTCGGAACAAGATCCGCCGGATGGTTTCGAGGGTGTTTGGCTTAAGGTTGGAGACGCCCGGGCGGGAATGGCCGCAGCAGCAACTTTGGTTCATAGTAATCCGTCCAATGAGATCAAATTGGTTGCAGTTACCGGAACAAACGGCAAAACAACGACAACCTATCTCGTTTTTGCTTTGGCAGAGGCAAGCGGCGAAAAATGCGCGATGCTTACTACCGTTGAGTATCGTACCGATAAGGAATCGGTTCCCGCAGTTCGGACAACACCCGAATCACCTGATACACAGAGATTTCTACGAAATGCAATAAATAAGGGGTGCCAGACCGCAGTAATGGAAACTTCCTCTCAAGCGATTCATCTCCGCCGCTGCGATTGGCTAAAGTTTAACTGCGCAATATTTACAAATCTTACGCGCGATCATCTTGATTACCATCACACGATGGAAGAATACTTTGACGCCAAGAAAATGCTCTTTGACGGACGCCTGGGCGAAACACCTGACGTCAGCGCTATAAATATCGACGATAAGTGGGGCGTGCGTTTATCAAATGAATTGTCTGCAAGAGGAAACCGTGTTGTAACATTTGGGCAGGATAATCCTGCGGATCTTACCGCGGAAATTACGGATGTTTCGTTGGTTCGGGGAACGACCTTTAACTTAAAAACTCCCGTTGGTGACAGACAAATCACATCACCCTTGGTCGGAAAGCCGCATGTCTATAATATGCTTTCTGCGACGGCAGCCGCGCTCGAACTCGGCTACGATCTGGATGATATCAAAAAAGGATTTGAAACATGTGTCGGCGCACCCGGTCGTTTTGAAAGAGTCCGGCATAACGGCGACTTCGCCGTTGTTGTCGATTACGCTCATTCTGATGATGCTCTCGATAACACTTTACGAACCGCACGAGACCTTGCCAAAGCGCGGATCATTACTGTTTTTGGTTGCGGCGGCGACCGGGACAAAAGCAAACGCGCGCCGATGGGAAGAGCCGCCGGAAAATACAGTGATCTTGTTATAATCACATCGGATAACCCGCGTTCCGAAGATCCCAATACGATCATTGAAGAAGTTGAGGTTGGAGTAAAAGAATCGGGTTGTGAATATGTTGTTAATTCAGATCGTCGTGAAGCGATACATCAGGCAATTCAAGCCGCTCAACCGGATGATGTGGTTATCATTGCCGGAAAAGGTCATGAGACTTATCAGTTGATAGGCAGCGAAAGTTATCATTTTGACGACAGAGAGATCGCCCGCGAAGCACTTGAAAACCTTACGTCATAATTCTAATCGGCGACCGATTCGATTATTGAATCAAGAAATTGTTGCTGCGCCTTGTTCAGTTGCTTAAATCGCACGCCAAAGCCGATCTCGAAAACGTGATTTATCACTTCGCCGGGAAACTGCAGTTTCATCCCGTCTCCCAACGGAATAAAAATATTTACGTCCTCGGTGTTATCCACTTCTCCCGAACAGAGGATAAAACATCCGAGGCTGCTAACATCGCTTATAGTTCCCTTCTGTCGGCCTATCGCACCTTCCCATTCCACATCAATATTAACGGGAAAACGCTGCATTGCTCGTCTGTCTTGTTCAGGTTTATTATCTTTAGCCATTTTCTAAATATTGTCGTCGGATTTGTAGTAATTCGTCAAGTAGTAATAAACCGGAAGTCCGAGCAAGATCAATACCAACCCGACAAGCGAATTGCCGGGATTTGAAAGCACCGTGCTTACCAACAGCCAACCTGCGACAGCGATAAACAGGATCGGGACAACCGGGTAGCCAAACGCCCGGTAGGGTCTTTCCGCATCCGGATACTTAACCCTGAAAACAAAGATCGATGCGGTCGTCAGCGCATAGAATATCCATGATCCAAAGATCACATAATCCGTCAATGTATCAAAAGAACCCGACAAAGCGAGCATCGACGCCCAAATGCCTTGCACGATAAGTGCTCCGATCGGGACTCTGCTTCCCTGGGTGAGTTTCCCAAGCGATCTAAACATCAGTCCGTCTTGAGCCATTGCATACGGAACTCGAGCGCCGGTTAAGATCGATGTATGCAGTGTTCCAACTGAAGAAGCCATCAGTCCCGCGGCCATCAAACTCAATGCTCCCGCCCCGAGAAACTTGATCGCCACTACCTGTGCAACCGACGTGTCCTTCGAAACGGAAGCGATCTCCGTTGGGTTTAAAACGTAAAAATATGCGAAGTGGATAAACACGTATAGTAACGTGATCAAAACTATTCCGCTGATCAACGCGATCGGGATATTTCGTTGAGGATTTTTCACCTCACCGGCTACGAGCGTTAAATTATTCCAACCGTCATAACCCCATAAAGCACCGAGCATTGCAGCAGCAAAGCCACCCGCAAATGTAAACCCGGCAGCACCATACTTAACCGTATTTGCAACACCTTCACATGTTCCGCCATTGTTTATTTCCCCAAAGCCGCCAAAATTACCGTCTGCCAGGAAAAAAGCACCGAAGCCGATAAGCAACACGAGCGAGATCTTTATAACTGTAAACACGGTCGCCAGTTGTCCGCCAAATGAAACCGACGCACAATTCAACACCGTGAAGATCACGATCATCAAGACCGCGACTAGCTGGAGGGTCGTAAGTTCATATCCGTATCCAAAAATGCTAGTACTGACAATAGTTTGCTTGAGTGTCTTTCCTAAGAGGTCGTTTGCAAAGATTGCAAATGCTACAGCAACCGCCGCCTGGGAACCGGTTTTCGCAATAAAGATCTGCATCCATCCATATAAGAAACTCCAAACCCTTCCATATGCGTCTCTTAAAAAAACATATTCACCGCCGGCTTTTGGTTTCATCGCGGCAAGTTCGGAGTATGTCAAAGCGCCCGCCAGCGAAAGCAATCCCGCTGCTATCCAAACAATGATCACCCACGTTGGACTTCCCACATTACATGTCATTACGCGGGCCTTTAGAAAAACACCGGTTCCAATAACGTTTCCAACGATGATCGAGATCGCCGCTAATAGTCCTAAACCCCTTATTAAGCCCGATTTGTCTATTGATTCAGATGTCATTGTATTTTTAAGATCAGAATGATGATTTTTGCAATACTACGCTAAATTTCGCTTTAAGGAAATAAGGATTTGTCGTGTTAGAATTCTGCGATGGATTCAATCGAGATCACCGCAGAAGATTTGGTAAACAGACTACTCCAAATTTCTAAGAATGAAAATGTTTGTATTCTCGACAGCGGCGGCATTGATCATCAGAATTCGCATTTACTGCTCGCAGGAGTCCGCCCGGTTGAAATAATTGAAATTTGGGACGAAACTGCCGATTCGGCGCTGCAAACCTTCGATCAAAAACTTTCCCGGTTAGATCTGGCAGCAATTTTTACTATCTCGTACGATTTTGGGTTAAAACTCGAAAATATATTCAGAAGCAAAAAAGAGTACCCGGTTTCCGAACCGGAAATGGCCCGCCTCAGCCATTTCCCCACACCCTCACCCGTTCTGGCCTTGGGTCGCCTGGAGCGTCACTCGCTGGATACGACTCTGTGCAACCAGGGCCTCACCCTCGCGCTCGACGGTGTGCAAGACGCAGGAAATGTCGGTACCCTCCTGCGCGTCGCCGACTGGTTTGGATTTGACCGGGTGCTGCTGTCACCCGACTGCGCCGACCTCTACTCGCAGAAAGTGATCAATGCGAGCATGGGGTCGTTCCTGCGGGTGACCACTTACACCGTCTCGCTTGCCGGGACGCTCGCGGCCGCAACGGCTCCTGTTTTGGGTTGTGACTTGGAGGGCGAAGATGTCCACGGACTGCGCGCCCTGCCGGATGCAATCGTCGTGATTGGCAGCGAAGGCCGCGGCCTCTCTCCCGCGGTGCGCGCCTGCATCACCCGCTTCGTCACGATTCCAAAATTTGGCGTGGCCGAATCCCTCAACGCGGCCGTCGCGGCCGCGATTGTTTGCGACAATCTGCGGCGGGTGCGCGCCTGAGCGGATGTAGCGACGGCTGTCCCCAGCCGTGGGATCGACCCGCGCACCGCGTGCGGGTTCGAAAGGCGGCTGAGACAGCCGCCGCTACATTCACAGCGAAACCTGCTTCATGGGAATAAGCTTCACCGGGCCGAGCAGGCCGCTGGGTTCGATTTTCCAACCGGAGGCGTCGAAAGGGCGGTAGTTGATGTTCACGAAATTGATCTCGTGCATGATCTTCCAGTCGACCTTCCG
>JBGTEI010000465.1:0-2171 GCA_041747875.1 Pyrinomonadaceae bacterium
GTATAGACGATACGCTTGAAATGCTTTTTAAAGACTAAGATCTTATGCGCGATATTCCGGTTGGAAATGGCTCTCTCCTTGTAACATTCGACGACAAATATCAGATTCGGGACGTTTATTTTCCGCACGTCGGACAGGAAAATCATACGGAAGGGTTTCCGTTTCGATTTGGTGTCTGGATCGGTGGTGAATTTTCGTGGGTTTCAAGTGACAGTTGGAAACGGACATTGAAATATTTGTCCGAAAGTTTGGTTACAGATGTAAGTCTCTTAAATAAGGAACTAGGGATCGAACTCATTTCGAATGATACGGTTTTAAGTCATGAGAATGTATTTCTCCGGAAGGTCACGATCCGCAATCTACGCCCTGAAAAACGCGAAGTTCGCACCTTTCTTCATCACGATTTTCGAATTTACGAAAACAAGATCGGAGATACCGCATTTTACGATCCTGAAAGTCTTGCGTTAATTCACTACAAAAAGCACCGTTATTTTCTAATCAACAGTTTTCCGCATTTTGATTTTTTCTCGACAGGAAGAAAAGCTTTTCGGGATCAGGAAGGAACCTGGCGCGATGCCGAAAGCGGAAAACTCCATGGCGGAGCGATCACGGAAGGCTCGGTCGATTCGACCATTCAGATTAATGCGGAGATCGAAGGAAATGGTGAGGGAGAATTTTTCTATTGGATCGCTGCGGGAACTTCGCATGAAGAGGTTTGCGCGCTGAATTTGAAAGTTCTCGATAGAACGCCGCAGTCTTGTCTCGACAACACAAAGAATTATTCCCGTCTTTGGGTAAACAAATTCGATAAAGACTTTCATGATCTGTCGCCCGAGGTTGTCGAATTGTATAAGCGGTCGCTGCTTATTATCCGAACGCAGTTTGATAACGGCGGTGCGATCCTCGCGGCAAACGACTCCGATGTTACACTCCGCGCGACCGATCATTACAGTTATTTGTGGACGCGCGACGGTGCATTTATCGCAAACGCTTTAGACCTCGCAGGCTATCCGCATTTTACACGAGAATTTTTTAATCTGTGCTCGAGGATAGTACATCAGGACGGATATTTTCTGCAGAAATACAACGCTGACGGAACCGTTGCTTCCGGGTGGCACGCGGCGTGGGACGTTTGGGCGAAGAAGAAGCTTCTTCCGATCCAGGAAGATGAAACGTCGCTTGTTTTGTGGGCACTTTGGGAACATTACGACAAATATCGAGAGGTCGAGTTTGCGCGAAAGCTCTATCATCCTCTGATCACAAAGTGCGCAGATTTTCTTGTCAATTTTCGCGATGAAACTACAAAGCTTCCGCGGGCTTCGTGGAATTTGTGGGAAGATCGGCGCGGAATTCATACGTTTACCGCGAGCACCGTTGTCGGCGGACTGCGTGCAGCGTCAAAATTTGCATCGCTTTTTGGTGAAACATCCCGGGCAGAGATCTATACAAACGCCGCTGATGAGATCGTCTCCGCAATGCGCAAACATCTCTACAGCACCGAACACGGAAGATTTCTACGTGCATTAAATTCTCATGACGATGAAAATTTTGATGAGGACCCGACGATCGATGCGTCGCTTTTTGGGGTTTTCTATTTCGGCGCGCTTGACGCAGACGACGATCTCGTCATCTCCACGATGAAGGCGATCGAAGACAAGCTCGGGGTAAAAGGCGAGATCGGCGGGATCGCCCGGTTTGAGGATGACGGATATATGCGCGTTTCAGATGATCACACCGGAAATGCGTGGTTTCTTTGTACGCTTTGGCTCGCTGATTACCGGATCGCACTTGCGAAGACAAAGGACGACTTAACAGGCGTCATCGAAATTCTCGAGTGGACGGCAAAACACTCAATAGATTCGGGCGTTTTAGCCGAGCAGCTTGATCCGCTTGATGGTTCACCCGTTTCAGTTTCGCCGCTTACGTGGTCTCATTCGACATTTGTTGCCACAGTCGAAAATTACCTTATAAAACTTAGCGAGATCGAATAGCTAATTACTCTCCGATTACAATACTCCTACAAATTTATCATCGGAAAGAAAAAAAATATTCAGCGGAAATGACCTTGTTTGCCTCAATTTATCGTTGTTACCTATAGAAGACAAATTTTTTTGAAGCTTTGACGTACGTTTTCAGATAAAGCTGATATTGTTTGCTTTGGATTCGCCTAC
>JBGTEI010000466.1:0-2352 GCA_041747875.1 Pyrinomonadaceae bacterium
CTGCTCTTTTCCGACAACCGGAATATTATTTTCCGACTGGCAGGCGATCACACAGGCGTTACATCCGACGCATGAATTGAGATCGATCGTCATCGCCCAGCGATTGTGTTTAGCATAAACCTCGCTAAACTCATTGCCGTACATGGATTTATCGTATTCTTTTGCAGGATCGTGGGCGGCTTCTTCAAGCTTGGCGTCAAATTCGTCTTTGCCCCAAAACTCGACGATCTCGCGTTTGCCTACCACTTCTTCTGAAATATTAAAGTGGATCTGACTAGAGGCAACGTTTACCTTAACGTTTGAATTTACAACCGTTCCTTTTCCAAACCACATCGCATCGGATCTTTGAATTTCGTATGCGTTGTAACCTATACCTTTACCATCATCACCGGTCGCAACTCTTCCGCCATTATCTCTTCCGTATCCAAGGAAAAGTGTAATAACGTCATCGGGCTGTCCGGGTGAGATCCATGCCGGGACCTGTTTTGAAAGTTTTCCGCCTTGATAGGTGATCTCAATAAGATCGGATTCCAGATTACCGCCTTTTGTTGTGACCATTGCTCTTCCGAGCTCGCCGCCGGCGTAGTCTTTGTATCGCTTGTCCTGATTTATTCCCATTTTTTCAGCCGTGTTAGGACTGATCAGGGCTACATTTTCCCAGGTGATCTTGTTTAAAGGATTTGGCAATTCCTGAAGCCAGCCATTATTTGTAAACCGACCGTCATAAACACACGGATCAGGAAGAATGGCAATTTCAAGGTTTCCGTCACCGCTTAGCGCAGGAATTGGTTCACTCAAAAACGCCGTGCTCGCCGAGACCGATTTTGGAGCCGATTGTGAGCCCGAAATAAATCCGTCATGAACAACTTTCCGCCAGCCGTCTTCAAAACTCTTTGGTGCAGCAGCGCCTGATGTTGTCTCAGCCGCAGGAACCGGAGACAGCTCAGCGGCCGGAGTTGCGGTCGGCACAGGTGTAGCCGCCGGTGCTTCGGTCTTTGCTGCTTCTTCTTTAGCTTCTGCGGGTGTTCCGGCAGGAGTAGCCTCGACTTTCGCAACGGGTGCCGGAGCTCCCGGTTTTAAATTCTGTTTTTGCCAGTATTCCTGGATCACTGCCAGATCTTTCTTTTCAAAATTCTCTTTGAAAAACAATTGAACGACTTCGTAGATCGATTTGCCGTCGTATAGCGGCTTGATCAATGGCTGCCCGATCGAAACGGTTCCGTCAAAAGCCTTCGAATCTCCCCAGCTTTCCAAATAATTCGCGGCCGGAATGTTCCAATGACAATGCATTCCGGTTTCGTCGACGCGTTCGCTAAAATGAATCCTGAGCGGGATCTTATTAAGACGTTCCGGGCTAAGTTTTAGATCGACAGGCGTATTGTAAACCGGATTTCCGCCAAGAATGACGAGGGTTTTCACCGATCCGCCGTCAATATCTTTGATCAGCTCGGCAAGCTGGTCTTTTTGCGATTTATCGGTATTGGCTGCTAGCGGTTCGATAAAACTAACCGTTTGACCTGTGTTGTCAAGCGCATCATTCATTGCGTGCGCGAGAGCGTGAACTAAAGGCGGCTGGTTATTTCCGGCTACGACAAGCGATTTTCCTTTGTGTTCGAGTAGGTCTTTTGCCATTTCCTCGATCCACTTGGCATTTTCCGTATACTTAGATTCAGATCCTGAAACACCCAGTGCTTTTGCGATCGCTTTTGCGATCTCAGGAAACTGACTCGGTCTTACGGCAATTCGGTGATCAGCTTTTGCCCCGGTCAGCGTCATCGTCGTTTCTACTGCGTAAAGACGGTTCAGCTCTTTCTTTTCAGTCGAAATAAGACGACCCTTTGCAAAATCTTTTATATATCTGACGTTAAAACCTGAGAAGATATCGGCATCGAGCGACAAGATCCGTTCTGCTTTATCAAAACTGTAAATTGCCTGCGCGGGCGAACCAAAAGCCAGCTTTGTACCGGCTATCGCATTATCATTATTGATCGGCTCGTACTGATGCCACTTCGCGTTCGGAAGTTCTTGCTGGAGTCTGGCAAATTGATCGATCAAAGATGGTGATGTAACGGTTTCCGTTAGAAAACTTAAGCCTGTTCCGTCGCCGCTTCCCTCAGCGATCTTGGTTCGGATCTCGGTCATGAAATCCTGCCAGGTTTTTGGTGTTCCTCGTTTTAGAAGTTCTTGCGATCGATCGGGATCGTACAGATTCAGAAGTGATGCCTGTGCATAAACGTCGGTAGCACCAAGGCTGCCGGGATGTTCCGGATTTCCTTCGATCTTTGTCGGACGTCCTTCGTTTGAGCGGGCAAGTAATCCCGTTGCGATACCGCCCAAAGTCATCGAAGTTGC
>JBGTEI010000467.1:0-2132 GCA_041747875.1 Pyrinomonadaceae bacterium
CAGGGCCGAACGTTCTGGCTGCGATCTTTGGACCCAGATTTACGAGCCAACCGGTTAAAATACTCAAGCCGATTGCGAGAAAAAGTTTGTAGCCCTCACTAATACCCAAAAACGATCCACCGATCGGGATTCCAAATTCAAGTGCCCGATCGGCAAGAAGCGTGACGAGTGCGGCCATTGATACCAGAAACGTTAGTGTGTATTCGATCACCGTAATACCGGCATTGATCTTTACCGCCCAGCTTCCAAATTCTTCTTCAGCCAGTCCGCTGCCGCCGCTTCCGTCAGTAACCCAACGCATTACCTGGCGATACATCGCAGAAACCATTAGCACCGTAAATACTACAAGCCATATCGACGCGCCAAAGGTGATCTTCGCGACACCTGCGATAACGATCAGTTTTAGAAACGGCCCAAAAACGTAAAGAGGTGAACTTGCCGGATCTCCGCCGCCGGCCAACGCGCCTTCAAATGAGTTTGATAGTTTTGTTGATATTGTTGCGCCCATAATTAATTAAAAATCAAATATTTTATTTGTTCTCTATATCTGCAATTAGCTTCTCTAAGTCCTTAATTTGCTTTTTTAAACGCGGTAAGGACTTTACGTATGCGTTTTGCCGCTTGAAATCGTCAAGCGGTTGAACAGGTGTCCCCCACCAAATTCCCTTGCGAACGATCTTTCCGGGAAGTATTCCGGCCTGCGAACCAATTATCGCGCCGCTTCTGACCGTTGAATGATCACCAAAACCTACTTGTCCGCCAATAACGCAATCATCTTCTATCACAACACTTCCCGAAATACCCGTCTGCGCTGCGATAACCACCCGTTTTCCGATCGTTACGTTATGTGCGATCTGGACGAGGTTGTCGATCTTTGTTCCTTCTCCGATCTTTGTTTCTCCGAGCGCGCCCCGGTCAACAGTCGTGTTTGCCCCGATCTCAACGTCGTTTTCGATCACAACAGTTCCGATCTGCGGAAACTTTACATATCCTTCCTCACCGCGCACGAATCCAAAACCATCCGCGCCGATCACCACACCGGCATGCAGGATCACGTTGTCACCGATCGAACAATTATCCTCGACAAAAACATTCGGATGTATAACGCAACTGCTTCCAATTTTCACGTTATCTGCGATCTTTGCGCCTGCGTGCAGCTGAGTTTTACTTCCAATTGTTGAATTTTCACCTAAACAACAGAAAGCACCGATAAAAACGCCTGAACCAATTTGAGCGCTATCAGCAATGACCGCAGTTTCGTGGATCTCCGGATCGCGCTTTTTTGGCGGATGAAGAACTTCGGCGATCTTTGCGAATGCGAGTTTTGGATTCGAAAGCTTGATCAGCGGCGTCGCAATTTCACCTTCAAAGCTTTCATCGACGAGCAAGCATGAAGCGCCAATATTTTCAGGGATCGTTTGATTTGGTTTTAGTTCCAAAAAAGAAAGGTCACCATTCTGAGACCTTTCCAAAGATGAGATATTTAAGATTTCCTTGTCTTCATCACCAACTAACTTTCCATTTAGCAATTTAGCTATCTCTTTTGTTTTCATCAAATTGTCTATCAGGCGTAAACGAAATATCGATCGGCTTAAATATCGGCGAAAGTGGATTATGTATTATACCACCACTAATATCGCTCAAATGCTGAACCGTAATGAACGCCTTTGGATCGATCCCGGCGATCATTCGTTTCAGTCTTGGAATTTCATATCTTGTAACGACGCAGAATAGTATATCGCGTTCCTGCCCGTCTCTTCCACCGCGCCCAACGAAAACGGTAACGCCCCGGCCCATAGATTCGAGGACAGCTTTTCTTATTTCCCGGCTAAGAGGTGAAACAATTATTATTCCATTATATTCTTCGATCCCGTGGATTATGAAGTCGACCATTCTTGAAGCGGCGAAATAGGTAAGCATCGAATAAAGCGCAGCCTCGATACCGAGGACGAACGCAGCGGTTGAAAAAAGCACGACGTTAAAAATGAGTATAAAATCGCCGACCGTGATCCCAAATCTTCTGCTCGTCAATATCGCAAGAATTTCCGTCCCGTCTAAAACCGCGCCGCCGCGCATCGCTACACCGATCCCCAAACCCAAAAAGAAACCACCAAAAATCGCAGCGAGGAGTT
>JBGTEI010000468.1:0-8773 GCA_041747875.1 Pyrinomonadaceae bacterium
AGCCTTTGCCTTTGCTCCCTCACGGACCGCATTTTTCTGACCGCAATAGCGGCATCTGATAAATTCGCCTTTTTCCGCCGCACTTGATGATTTTTTTGTCGCCATAAATTTAGTTTAGTAATTAGAACTCTATATTTCAAAGTTAAATGTCTAGTCTCTTAAACGAGAAATGACTGAAAAAGTTTAACTTACCTGCTGAGATGCACAACCGTTTCAATATGATGTGTTTGCGGAAAAAGATCCACTGCTGTGATCTTTTCGATCTTAAACCCTTCATCAATGATAATTCGCAGATCACGTGCGAGCGTCGAGGGATTACAGGAAACGTATGTTATTCGCTTACTCGCGACCTCTGTCAACAAGCGAAGAACTCCTTGCTTTACACCGCTTCGCGGAGGATCAAGCAAAACGTAGTCAAAAGTTTTCCCGTCGACCACTGCATCTTTAAGGAATTGACTAACACGCAGCGATCGGAATTTCACATTTTTTAGCCCTGCCATTTCGAGATTCTTTCTCGCGAATACGATCGATCTTTCGGTTCCTTCCACACCGATCACGTTTTCAAACTTCCGCGCCAATGGGATCGAAAACAATCCAACCCCGCAATAAAGATCAAGCGCTAAAACTCCCGCAGCATTCCCGACGGCTTCTTCCACCAGTTCTCCGACCAAGTACCGATTGCTTTGAAAGAATGTCTGTGCGTTAAAGGCAAATGTATCTTCGCCCAACGAAAACCGAAGTTCTTCGGTAGGTGCGACAAGTTCGTCTGAGTAGATCGAGATCGCTCCATCTCCATCGGTTGCCGCCTCGATATGCGCAGCCTCCCCTGGAAAACCATCCCAGGAAATATTATCTCTGATCGTATTTAATTCTGTTTCAAGAGCCGGCACGAGTATCGGACAAGATCTCGCATCAATGATCTCGTGAGATTGCCGTTTATAGTATCCGATCTGTTTTTTTCTTATGTCCAAATGCCACTGAGACCGCAGCCGGTATCCGTATTCTTCCGTACTTTTTATGATCGGGATCTCGCCTTCAAAATCGATCTTTCCGATACGCGTCAGGCTGTCGCGGATCATCCCAACTTTTGCTTCGATTTGTGCCTCATACGAAATATGCTGAAAGTCGCATCCTCCGCATGTTCCGAAGTATTCACACCCCGGTTCCCTTCTCGATTCCGCTCCCTCGACAATATCGATGATTTGCGCGAAAGCGGTTTTTCCTTTTATTTGTCGTAGTTCTACGCGAAGGCGATCACCCTTTGCAGACTGCGGAACAAACAATGTGAGGTTTTCGGCGAAACACATACCGAGCCCATTGGGCACGATCTTTTCAACAAAAACCTCGAGCGTATCTCCAACCTTGTATTTTTTACTCAATTAACGTTTTCGACCTCAATTTCAACACCGCCGACCAATCCCGCAAAGATGTTGTAAACCAATGCGCTGATCACGCCGGCGATAAACCCCATGATCGCGTACAATATAGGAATTGCGATCATGACGATGATTCCCATTACAACTCCGCCGCCGCCAACCATCAGACCGGACATACCATCCTGACTTCCGGCACCAACTCCTCCAATGAGCGAGATCACAATTATGATTAGCCCATAAGGGATCGCGATCAACAAGCTCAATACAAGCATCATTACGGCCTGGATCTTTGCGACAGACAAAATACCAAGTTTCTTAATTCTTAGTTTGTTCATTTTAGCTTCCTCTTTTGACTGGAAATGAATTCGGCCGCGTATGAGTTATAAGTAAAACAAACTCAGACGCGGAATTTCAGCATGCTCGCGCAGGCGTTTCAAAAGCATTAGTTCGTAAGTTGACTGATAAACATCAGCCCCCATTGAACTGCGATGCTTCGAAAGATCATTTTCTATCTCATTCTTAAATTCCGCAAGCTTCAAAGGATCACAATGAGCGACCAATGCCGAATCGATCTTTTTTTCCAGAACATCAAGTTTTCTTTCAAGATGTCCGGGATCTTTGCCGTGTAGATCTTTTGACGATTCTAACTCCGTCGAAACCGATTCTATTGTCCGGCATATTTCACCGGATAACTTCGCTGCTGCATTTCTAAGCTTCAGAATTAGCTTTTCTATATGACCTTCAACTGATGATTCCGAAAACAACGACGGATCCGCTTGTGTGTCTTCACCCCTATCGTCTGATATTTCAATACTCTTGCCTACTTGTGATCCGCGCCAGTCGTCAAATAGTGATTCAACTTCATCTTTGCAGTAGGTCAGCGACTTGATATTGCGCGTCCGATTGGGATTATTATCGACTGTATCAAAAACATTATTAATGCCGCGCAGAATGATCCGCAATGGTATTTCACGTTCCTTCCAGGATTCCATCAGCGCCCAATCAAGCGGACTCAGAAAAAGATTTCTCCCGCGACGGCGAATAAAGGTTTCTTCGATCTCTGTAAAATAGTTGAAGTAATTCAAGGTAGGTAGAAAGAGCGTCAGCAAACTAGTCTACTTTTATTTTCATGCGACGTAGCTCGCGGACATCATCCTTTGTTAGATCCAACGAAATTTCTTCCGCAATTTCTTCGGTGAATTCTTCACGATCCCCGGCCGTCTTCTGCAAACCGATCTCCAACCTTAAGATCAGATCCGGTTCAAAACCAAGTGCCCGCAAATTTTCGATCGCATCTAACACTTCCTGTGACCGTTCGACCGCAAGGTTGACCGCATCGCTCAATTTTCGAACTGCTTCCTTTTCTCCACCGCCGAGTTTCATGATTAAGTAGATGCTAACGGAGACAGTTCAAAAATACAACTCCGATCTGATTTGCGCCTGTTTTTATTTCGCTAATATGCTCGTTCTGGCACGGTTTACCAATCTGTCAAACATTTCCTCAAGCGGCAAGTTCACGCCGCGTAAACCCTTGACAACATTTACGCCCCATTCAATATATTCGAGTTTTCTGGCCTGTGACCAGTCTTCCGGCGGGTTTTCAAGAATGTCTCCGATATTGCTTATTTTATCGGCGAGTTTGATCTGTTTCGCGGCCGGCGAAAGATGCGGGGCATGTTCGATCTGCTTTAGTTTTCGCGTCGCTTTTGGCAATGACTTGTCGTCGGTAACTTCTAAAACATATCCGCAAACCGTTTCGCCGAAAACTTTGGTCAGCTCTTCTGCCGAAGTATCCGTATCCTCAACCGTATCATGCAAGATCGCCGCAGCGATTATCTCGGGATCGATTACAGCTCCCACCTCAACCAGCAATTTCGCAACTTCTAGCGGATGGTTAATATATGGTTCGGCATTTGCACCCTTGCGCGTCTGTCGCGTATGCTTCTTTGCGGCGAAATCCGAAGCCATTACTACTTTTACCAAGTGATTCACAACTTAAATCTAGCACAGTGTATCGATCGGTTAAAACTTAAAGAATTCCTGAAAGACGTTAGGCCTAAAGAACATGAAATTCCACTTTATATGGGTAGGTAAAACAAAAAACAAGAATTGGCGGGCGCTCCAGGAAGACTACCTTACGAGGCTTGGTTATTTTGTAAAATTTTCTATAACCGAGATCAAGGATAAGTCGAAAAATGAAACCGTCGAAATTGAAAGCAACCGAATTTTAGGAAAAGTGAATCAAAGCTCATTCGTCTGTTTACTGGACGCGACGGGACGCCCTAAAGATTCACATAAATTAGCCGAAACTATTGAAAATTGGCAGGTTCGGGGAATCAAGGAAATCACGTTTATTATCGGAGGAGCGGAAGGTGTCGCTTCTGAGGTTGTCGAAAGGGCTAACTTTACGCTATCCTTGTCGATTCTAACTTTTACGCACGAAATGGCGCGCGTGATTTTATTAGAGCAGCTTTATCGAGCACATACTATAATCAAGGGGTTTCCATACCAGAAATGAGTAAATTAAACTTAAAACAAATCAAGGAAGATCTTATTGAAGAGCGTACAAAGATCGCGACAAAGCTCAGCGGAAATGATCTATCGATCGATGATGCAGAAACGCCGGATCCTGTCGACCTCGCAGTGAGAAACTATTCAAAAAACGTGATGCTTGCGGTCTCTGAGAACGAATCAAGACAATTGATGATGATCAACGAAGCTTTGGTTCGCATTGAAGACGATGAATATGGCCTCTGCCAAAATTGCGAGAATGATATAAATCCAAAACGCTTAGCTGCAGTTCCGTGGGCGAGATATTGCCTCAGTTGTCAGGAACTCGTTGAAAAAGGCTTACTCGACGAAGAAGATTAAATACAGAAATAGGCGGATATTTTCACATCCGCTTTTTTTCTTTCGATCTCAAAACCTCTACACCATTTGCAACAAATGCTGAAAACGATCAGCGACTCACTTCTTACCATCGCATACCCTCAGGAATGCAATGTTTGCGGCAATAGCGTCGAAAATACGCGATACGGGATCGCGTGTTGTGAATGCTGGACGCAAACGAAACTTTTTTCGGGCGAAGAAACCCTCTGTTTTAAATGCGGAAGACTGCAAAGCCTAAAACCTGCTCTTTCCAAAACCTATTGTTGGGAATGTGATGATCATGATTATGACCGCGCCCGCGCCGCAGGCGTTTACGAAATTGCGCTTTCATGTTCGATCCTTCATTTAAAGCGCGAGCCCTTTATCGCAAAACATCTGGAAGATATATTTATCGAATCATTTTCAAGATCCTCATTTCATGACGCCGATCGGATCATACCGGTGCCGCTCTCAAAACACAGATTTCTTGAGCGGGGGTATAATCAGGCAAGTCTTCTCGCAAAATTACTGTCGAATGAAACCGGAATTAAGCTTGACGAGGGAAGTTTTGTTAGAACAAAACATGCGAAAATTCATCGGGCGGGAATGGATAGAAAAGGCCGGGAACTAAGTGTCGAGCGATCGTTTGAAGTCTCAAGGAAGAAATTTATCAAAGATGAAACTATTCTTCTGGTCGATGATGTTCTCACTTCAGGCGCTACGGTCTCGATCTGCGCGAAAATTCTAAAGAGAAATGGTGCTCGAAAAGTTTATGTTTTCACCGCAGCGCGTGCCGTCTGATATTTTAGTATTCATCCATCCAAATCGATACATGTTTTGGCATCTCCAAGTTTGGTCAAATCTTCTTCCACTTCGCCGCCGAATCCTTCAAGATCCCGTGATCTAGAACAACGCCCATCCCAAAGTCCGCCTTCTTCATTGTCTTTTGCAAAAACTAAATAGTTTCCGTCAAGCTTAAACTGAGCCTGAAACCGCATATTCTCCGTTACCACAACTTTCACCATTTTTGATTCGATGCCTTTCCAATATTTTGAAACTTCAAATTCGAATATCTTTTTGTTGCCGTCTTTTTTTTCCTTGACGACTTTTCCGACAAAGACGGCCTTCGAGTTCTTATACTCGTCATCAAACTTTTGAATCGCACATTTTGGAGCATTCGATTCTGCTTGTACGGTACTGTTATCAAACAAAAAACAAAAACCAACCGCAAAAACTGCAAATCCGATAAACAATAACGTTTTCATAATTTCCTCACTATTCTACAAACGATATCTGACATTCTTCCTGCGAAGTCCGGCGTCTTCAACTTCAAAATTTTGCAGACGCATCGTCACATCCGCCGCCATGCGAAGTCCCGAAGATTCGCCGTTTCTCAATCTATATGAACCCGCAGCTGCGATCATCGCGGCATTGTCGGTCGATAGATGTTTTGACGGAAAATAGACCGGTATTTCTAGTTCTGCACCAACCTCTTCCGCAGCTTCACGAAGCGCAATATTACAAGCTACACCACCCGCGACGATCAATACCTTGGGCTCCAGTTCAATAGCTTGTCTTTTCATCACCTTCACCAGTGACCGAACGACCGTATATTGAAAACTTGCGCATATGTCTTTTATCTCGTTACTTATATTCCCGCCATCGCTTACCGGTTCTATTTTATTTTCACGCAGATATCGCATTACTGCAGTTTTGAGTCCGCTAAAACTAAAGTCCGGACGCCCGTCGGAAATTTTCGCGATCGGAAATTTGATCGATCCCGGATCACCTTCTTTTGCGATCTTTTCAATGATCGGACCGCCCGGATACCCCAATCCAAGCATCTTCGAAACTTTATCAAAAGCTTCTCCCGCCGCATCATCCCTCGTTCTCGAAATTACTTTATACTTCCCCTCTTCCGGAGCGTAAAACAAATTCGTATGTCCGCCTGAAACGATCAGGGCCATTGCCGGATACTCTATCGCCGGATTTTCAAACACAACCGAAAAGAAATGTCCTTCAATATGATTTACCCCGATCAAAGGAATATTCAAACCAAACGCCATTGCCTTTGCATAGCAGACCCCGACAAGAAGCGAGCCCATCAATCCGGGCCCCTGCGTAACGGCGATCGCATCGATCTCGCCGGCCGTTATCTTTGCTTTTGTTAATGCCTCTTTTACGATTGGGTCAATTTTTACAAGGTGCTCGCGCGAAGCGATCTCCGGCACAACGCCTCCCCATTTCTTATGAATATCGATCTGAGATGAGATCACCGACGAAAGAATTTCACGGCCGTCTTTAACTACGGCCGCGGCGGTTTCATCGCAGGAACTTTCAATTCCGAGTACAAACATACCGAAAGTTTAGATTCAACCCGTTTCACGCACAAGTACAGAGTAAGATCTGTTGACAATAAATCGCACCTTACATACTGTAAGAGTACTTACTGAAAATCTCCCGGAAAAGGTGAAATTGATGGCAAACAATGAATTTCCGAGTCTCTCTGCAAAAGAATTTCTGGTTATGGAAATGCTCCTTGATCAAGGCGAAATGTACGGACTCAAAATGGTCGCTAAATCAGAGGGTGAACTAAAAAAAGGAACGGTTTATGTAACCCTCGGCCGAATGGAAGATAAGGGGCTGGTAAGTTCCAGAGAAGAGGCACGCGGTGATTCTGAGAATGGAATTGCGAGGCGTTTATATACTTCGACGGGTTATGGAACGAGAATTTTTAAGGCGCAGGAGATCGCATTGAAATATTTGAATATGGGGAGTTGGTAATTTAGCTTAATTCCTCAATTGAATTTGTCCAATTAAGTCAGTTCAGACGTTTGACTTTTGCTGTTATTAGAATTAGAATAATTCTAAATAGGAGAAATAATATTATGCATACTACTAAAATTGATCTGAATAAAGATACGAGAGAGAAAATGATCGAATTGTTAAATGCCAGACTGGCGGATTCGATAGATCTTAAATCGCAAACGAAACAGGCTCATTGGAACGTAAAGGGAATGAGTTTTATTGCGCTTCACGAGCTATTTGATCAGGTTGCAGCGGCTGTCGAAGATTACACGGACACGATCGCAGAACGTGTAACAATTCTTGGCGGCACCGCGGAAGGCACCGTTCGGGTTTCAGCTGAAAAATCGACATTGAGTCAATATCCGATGGAAATTACCGATGGCAGAGACCATGTTGAAGCGCTTACAACCGCTCTCGCTGATTTCGCAAAAGCTACCCGGGCCAATATCGATGATGCCGATGAGGCTGGTGATATGGTAACGGCCGATCTTCTTACTGAAGTCACGCGCGGTACTGACAAACTACTTTGGTTTGTCGAGGCGCATATTCAGAACTAAAAAGGTACGAAGCGGTTGCGAAAGCAACTTTCCTAGCTGTTCTATATTCGGCAAGGATAAGAAGTATCACAACGACGCATTAGGGGGCGGACATCAGGTAGGCGATGTTTGCCCCCTAATGCCTCAGATTATTTTCCGGCAAAGAGGATTTTGACCGACATTAACCGATCAGTTCTACGGACGCGCCGCAGGCGATGGTAAATTCAGATCCGGTTTTACCTCACCGCGATGACATGTCGTGCAATTAATAGTTGGAGGGTCGCTTTTCAAATTCTTGATGTTCTTTAATAGTTCATCATTAATTTTATCCGCCATGGCTTTCATCTCACGAGCAATTTGTTTGGTGTTTTTGTTCTCACTTTCCCACTTTTCAGGCGTGTGGCAATGTGTGCAATCGACACCGAGCGAACGCGAATAACCAAAATTCATGATCGCTAAAAGCCTTCCCGCAGGAATCCCTTTCAACATTTGAATGTTCTTAAAGACTTTTTCAGCCGGTTCTTGCTCTTTGCCTTTAATTTCTTCACGCAGCGAGGCCAGCGCCGCGGCTTGATCAAAAGGCGTGGCAGAAGGTACAGGAGCAGTTTGAGCCGAAACGATCTTACTGAACTTTGAACTTGAAATTGTCAGAACCAGCACTAAAAAGCCAAAACTTAAGATCGTCAAAAGAGCGAATACCCGCTGCCACTTGTGTTTCATAAATTTTCTCCGGTAAATTATATAATTGTCACTACTTCTTCCATTTCGTGCTGAATCATTCTGTCTCAGGATCAATTCCGTTGCCTGAGACAAAGAAATTAGGTCCCGGATCTCAGCATGATATAAACTTCTTTCAATCACTCTAAAGCCGGCTTCCCTTGATTCGTAAAGCAAACTAATAACTATTCCGGCCAAGAATAAGCGATTCGTTTTAAGCCATCCGAAATAAACGCTCGTCGTCAAAAAAGCGCACGAACCAAATTCGATTGTTCTATTCAATCTTTGCGGAAAATAATTACTTCAATTTCGAGTAGATTTCTAAATCTGGTCGCGTGTAACTTTTGCCCGCGCATCATAACAATCAAACACACGATCACTCTCGAATTGGGTTCAAACCTTCTCAAATTCAGCTATCCCGACCAAGCCTGGCTAAGGCGTCATCGGCTGCGATCAAATAGATCCGTT
>JBGTEI010000469.1:0-3316 GCA_041747875.1 Pyrinomonadaceae bacterium
TTGGGTTTTGGTGAGCCGATATTGCTCAATCCGAAGAAATGAAATAGGTGATTCGTTGCAGGTAGTACGTAATACGTTATTCGTTATACGCCTTACGCATTACGCTTTACGCTCGGTGGATTTCTAATGACGGTGTATTAACTTGACATTGCGAATTGCGTATAGCGTATTGCGTACCGCGAATTGCATATTGCGTATTACGTATCACAAATTACGCCCCCCACCCTATACGGCGCGGAAGATCGAATTCAATCCGGGTATTATTGCGTCATCATTGTTTTTCGATTCATACACTTTCACTTCGACACCTTTTACCGTGTCCCAAATCTTTATCGAGTCATTATCGAGGCCGATCACTAATCCGGCTTCAAAGCAAACAAATAGTGAATTGACTTCCGTTGTGTGCGCGGTTCTCAAACCTTTTTCTATTTTCATTTCTTTATTCTCCCAAAAGAATGTTGCTTCCCGGTTAATTGAACGAAACACTATTGTTAACTTGCACCGTCAACTTATTTATTGATAATGATGCGAGACTGAAATCGCGAAAAGCTCCTCATTTCCTATCTGCGCTCCGGCAGGAAAAATAACTTAACGATCTATGACACTTTTCAGGAGATATTGTCGTTTCATCAATTGAGAGAAGAAAACTAACTTTATATAGGTGTATCAAAATTAATGTAAGATAAACCAATAAGCCGAAATGCAGATATCGTTGTTCAGCAGCTTGAAGAAGAAGTGTTGATATACGATCTAAACGTCAATTCTGCCTTTTGTCTAAACCGGACGACGGCCCTTGTCTTCCAATATGCGGACGGAACAAGAACGGCGGGGGAAATTAGTGATTTGATGAGCAAAGCGATGAAAACTTTGGTCAGCGAAGACATCGTTTATCTTGCGTTAAGCGAACTCGACAAACATGGTCTTCTTGAAAAAAGCTTGTATGCGGGAAATCATTTCTCCGGATTATCACGCCGCGAGATCATTAGACGAGTAGGTCTGGCATCGATGGTCGCGCTGCCTATCGTCGCATCGATCGTCGCGCCAAGTGTTACAGCAGCGGCATCTTGTCTCACTTTCAGCTCGCCATGTACTCCAGGGAGTGCTTGTTGTCCGGGATCGCTCTGCGCCTTTACTCCCGGCGGTACTATTTGCACATGCAGCTGTAATGTCCCCGGCGATTGCCTTTCACAAACAGGGTGTCCAAGTACTGTCAATTGCAACCCGAGCAAGGTTTGCGCGCCTTAGGCGTGACACTTAAAATATCTTCTAAAAGCTTTTCCTGAAAAGGTAAGACATTCTGATAAAGAAGCTTTTTCCGTCACGCCGGAAGCCTTCGTCAAAACGGCCGTTGAATTGATTGAACGCACGGTATGTTGAATTGTCGTTATATCCAATGTAAAAGGCAGTACCCGGACTCGGATTCCATCCAAAAAGATGCTGACTGTTAAGCGTTCCATCGATCGTTTCATAGTCGAATCTCGTTCTGGCAAAGATAAATCTTGTAAATTGGTATGTAGATTTTAGTGAAAATATATTCGAATCAAAAGCCACGAGACCGGTATCGTCGCGCCGCAGACTGCTTCTTTCATAGTCAAAATTGATCCGCAACGGATCCGAAGGCTGCAGTCTAAAACCCAATTCATACCGCAGGCTAAATCCTTTTCCCGGATCAAGACGGTCATCGCCCAAAAGCGCTGCCGGGCTCACACGCTTATATCTTTCGCTTGCGCCAAAATCGAGCTCAAACGAATTCTCTGTAAAACCGATCCCGACCTCAAACCCAAACAGCTTGCCAAAACTCTTTTCGATCCCAAAATCCCCAAAATACTTAAAGGCACTTCTCACAGGTTCTCCAAAAAAAGCTCCCGCCTGGTTCGGATTTCGCCTCGGACCAAATTCGTCTTCATATAGTTTTTCGTACGCGGTTCCGATATCCAAACTTATCTCGAATTGCTTCTGAAAATTAAAATTCGTGTTAAACGTTGAACGAGCTACCTGAAGCCTCCCTTTTTCGTCAACGCTAAATCGTCCCGATCCGCGCGAAACTATTCCGATCAGGAAATTCGCCGGGTTTGGTTCAGTCCCGATCCGGAATCCAAAATCGGGCCCGTGAGTGTTCGTTCGCCTTGTAAAACCAAGGTCGGCACGATAATCCTTGCTGCGACCGCTAAGACTAAAAAACCAGCCGCGATTCCGCCCAGTGTAATCAAAAACGATCCGGTAGGCGATCCCCGTACCCGCCCGATATTGACTGGCATCAATATCGGGGTCGTAGAAGAATCGTTTCGAATAACTTGTAGCGACTTCGAAATCGAAAATCGTTCGCGGATCCAGTTGAAACTTTCCATCAAATCCGAGGATGCTGTTGTGCCTTTTAGAACCGAAGTGATACTGCGTCGCAAACAATCCAACATTCGAATTCTCGCCGACATCTCTTTTCAAACGCAGCACGCCGGCATATGCCTTTCTACCCTTCGGATTCGATTCATCCGGCGGAAAATCATCAGCCGCTCCTAAGATCCCAAACGTGTTCTTTCCGATCTTTCCGGTAAGTTTCAGCGCAAAATCAGGGTTCGCAATATTTCTTGTGTTTACGACCTGAAGATTCGTATTGAAAATATCGATTCCCTCGAGAAAAAACGGACGTTTTTCGGCAAAGAATATTGGAAAACGTTCGTTTGCCTTAACAACCGGCGCATCTGCTTCAACTTCTGCAAAATCGGGATTGATAGCCGCATCGAGAGTGATATTAGGCGTGATCTGATATTTGATACTTACGCCGAGATCGGTCTTGAATGGTCCGGTTGATAACCGCGAAAGATCCGGCGGTACTGTGATGTCGGCGATCCTTTCACCCGACTTTGAAAACGTCACACTTGGTGTAACTTCAAGCGTCCGTTCGGTCTTTATATCCGTAAATCCTGTGATCCTGCCAAGCTGCTGGATTTCCGACACTCCGCGCACCATCGGCATCCAGCCGTCAATCTCACGGTTAAAACGATCGATCCTTCTCCAAAAATCAACCCCCCAAAACTTCCCTTTTCCCGCTTCGTACCGCAGAGATTTGAACGGAATTTTAACTTCAACCGACCAGCCGTTGTCGTGGATCATCCCCTTTGATTCCATCACGATGTCGACGCTGAAATCAGACCCCTGGGATCCGGATGTCTTGATGCCGTCTGCCTGAATGCCGAGCGGATTAAACTGGAAAATGTAAGCCTTGCGCTGATCGTTAAACGTATCGAGAAAGATCCCAACGTAATCTTCGCCGCCGACCGCATCGCGTTTTGCAACCGTTGCGCGAATTTTGTCAGGT
>JBGTEI010000470.1:0-4769 GCA_041747875.1 Pyrinomonadaceae bacterium
AAAAGCGACTCTAAAAACAGTTTCAGGCGGAATGCTTACTGCATCAATGGACGGTGACTCACTTATTTTGACAGATGAAAAGGGTGGAACATCGACCGTAACGATCGCAGACGTAAGACAATCAAACGGCTATATTCACAGTATTGATTCTGTGCTTATGCCAAGCTAATTAAGATCAATTCTTAAAAGAAAAAGCCGCAGTCGAAATCGATTGCGGCTTTTCTTACTTAAACATAATTGGGGCGTTGCTGCTATTTCGTCATCTTCATCGAATAGCTTTTAAAGATCGTTTCGATCCATGCCTCTGTTTTGATAAATCCGCTTCCCGCTTCTTTGAATTTACCGCCAAATGCGGCTTTTTTAATATCTTCAAGCGATTTGCCGGCTTTCATATCTGTACGAACCGATAGCGTGGTTTCTATCAGCATCGAGTGGTAATCCCTAAGATCGTTGATCGATGAGACCGGACCGTGCCCCGGAATGAGCTTCGCATCTGCCGGAATCATCTGGATCATTTCGCCTATGTTTCTTACCAGACCAGGGACACTTCCTCCGCTGTCGAGATCGACAAATGGAAACCGCCCGACAAAGAAGTCATCGCCGAGATGGACAACATTTGAACCGGTGAAGAAGATAGCTGAGTCGCCATCCGTATGTCCGTTCTTAAAATGAACGGCTTTAATTTCCTCACCATTAAAAAAGACGGATAAACCTGAATTGTAAGTGATCGAAGGAAGACCGACCTTAGCCGTAGGTGTCCGCGCCTGCCCGCGAAATTCCGTTGTGTTGAGCAGTCTTTCGCGAACGTTTCGATGTGCGATGATAACTGCGTCCTGCCCGAATATTTCGTTGCCGCCGGTATGATCGCCGTGCCAGTGGGTGTTAAAAACATACTTAGGCTTATCACTGCCGAGTTTTTTTAGTTCGGCTTTTATTTTGTCAGCGATCGGTGCAAACTGCGTGTCGATCGTCATGAGCCCATCTTCACCGTAAGAAACACCGATATTTCCGCCCTGTCCAAAAAGCGCGTAAATATTTCCGCTAACCTTTTCGAGTTTGAAAGTCTGCTGATTATTCTTTGCTCCGTGTCCGCCTTTTATAAGCGAAATATGTCCGAATGACGTGGTTACGAATAGACATAAAGCCGCAACGCTAAAAATTATTCTCCGCATAGATTCTCCTGTTTTTTTGATCTTTTGAGATTTTAATTATGATAACACGCGGCTTCGGTTTTATTCAGTATTCGATCTTGATGGAGGTAAATAAGTAAAGCAAAAGGCTGCAGATATTTCATCTAAGTAAATTATTTGCCAAAAATGTCGGGCTGTCTAAAAAGAAACCGGGGATTAAAGAACACAAAGTCAAATAGTTTTAACTCCCCGTCTTTTTAACGAGTGGTGTTTCGTGAATTGGATAACTACAAATACCTGTTTGCTGGTTTTAAGTACTTTTCAGACAGGCTTAAGATAAAAGCGCAGGGGTAAGTAATTTGCGAAATTTCTGCGCAGATCAAAAACATGAACCCACTATTCCGCAGTCAATTCTTGCAAATGCACCTTCTCGTCAAAATCGGGTTCTTTTCTCCCGTTTAGGATAAACAAAACCGCATCATGATACGTTTGCGCATCCGGCCTTCCATTAAAACACGGTGTCTCGACCTCTTCGAGGCTTAGATAGCTGACCAGAACGCTGACCAGCATCCATAAAAGTATTTCTTCTCGCGTACCGATCGGATTATGTTTCCAGATGATCTCCCGATCTTCGAAGATTCCACCGCAGAGCTTTGCAAATTCTTCTTCCGATATTTTTGTAGGTGCTATTTTTTCTGCCATACGGGAATTTTGGGAAAATGCGATCGATACACCGCTGGTTAGGAATGATTTCACCTGACCAACTTTTAAGCTTTCGCCTAAACTTCTTCTTCATACATCAGGTAATCGGTGGCTTCCATTCCGAGCGCTTCGTAAACCTTCTGCGCATGTTCGTTTTCCTTTTCGACGTAAAGGCGAAAGCCGCAAACGCCGCCTTTTTCCAGCGCTTTTGCTTTTACGAAGTCGTACATTTTGCTGTAGATCTTTTTTCCGCGTGCCTCCGGTAGAATGTAAACACTTTGTATCCACCAAAACCAGCCGTTGCGCCAATCACTCCATTCCTTTGTGACCATTAATCCGCCGATTATTAATTCTTCGTCGTTTTCGGCAACGACGTAAAAAGCTCTCTCGGTGCCGTCAAAAACCGCGCGCACACCGCCGGATATTTTCCCGGGATCGAGTTTCCTGCCCTCGGTCTCAAAAGCCATCGCCTGATTAAATTCGATCATCGCTGTCGCGTCTCTTGATTCAGCGATCCTAATATTTATTTCTTCCATAATTAATAATTGAAAAGTTAGGGAATGGATTCTCTCGGGTAATTTTGAGACATCCCCGGCTCTTTCATCAGCTTTTCTATAGCATCGATCTCCATAGGGACAAACTCGGAAACGATTTCAACCCTGTTTTCGTGAATTATCACCAGATCTTCAAGCCTTATATAAATCATTTCTTCCGGAACGCGAAGCGCAGGTTCGATCGTGAAAACCATTCCTGCTTTGAACTTTCCGTCTATTTGTCCGACGTCATGAGTTGCCATTCCAACCCAATGACCGAGCATAGATCTTCGTGCCGCACCGGATTTGTAAGAATTGACAAAGTCGGTCGCCGCCTTTTTGTAAATATCTTTCGAAAATGTGGCTTTTGCAAGATGCTGCTCCATTTCCCGCGAGGCCTTCTCCGCTATCTCTTTCGGGGTTTTTCCCGATTCAATATTGTAAAGAATGGATTTATAGCAAGCGAGATAAAAACCGTAAAGGTCTCTCTGATCGCGTGAAAATTTCCCGTTTACCGGCCACATACGGGTTACATCGCTCATATAGTAGCCGTAATCAGGTGCGTAATCCATTAACAGGAAATCACCATCTTTCATTGTGCCTTTGCCCTTGTGATAATGAGGAAAATAAGCATTCTCAGCCGCCGCGATCAGCGAATAATACGCGTCGCCCTGACCGCCGTTTCGGTAATATATATATTTTGCGACCGCATCAAGTTCATATTCCTTCATTCCCGGTTTTGTCGATCGCATTGATTCCATCAATGCAAGGCTAGACAAACGAGTTGCTTTACGGATCAGCTCCATTTCCGCGGGACTCTTGATCAGCCGCATTTGATCGAGCGTTGGTGAAAGATCTTTTATTTCTAATCCCGGCATTCTTTCGGCGAGCAACTGCCTGAAACGGATATGTCGTGCAGTTCCGGCATCCCACGCGTCCGAAGCGATATCCATCTGAACGCGGATCCCGAGATCCCGGCTCTCGGCAAATCCCTCGGGCGGACTAAACGGCGTGAAGGCCGCAGAATCTGACCTACGGACATAACGCGAAAGGTGCTCGGCTAATAATTCAGATCCGTAAACCGACTGGATCCCGGTATTTTTCGTGATCAAATCGCCGTCTTCAGCAGAAAGCATCTTGCCTTCGCCGCCCTCTCTTCCCTCATTTCTGTGCGGAAGATAAAGCGAAGTGCGACGCGAACCACCATCGAGCAGCAGATACGCATGCGGAACTTCGATCCCTGTAAGATAATAAAATTCATTTGATTGACGAAAACGAACATAACCGCGTGGGCTCGGCTCGCCCTGCAATATCGCGAATCCGTTTTCACCGATCGCGTCAAACACCTTACCGCGTCGGTCGGCAAACTCTTGAGCAGTAAAATCCTCTGTAAATAAAGGTATATTTTGTCCCGCCGCGACCGATGCCATACAAAGAGATAAGACGAAGATATATTTTGCTTGTTTCTTTAGGTTGAACATATTTCCTCTCGTGAGTTAAAAACTTGCCTGAAATTTAGAATCAAGATGTCATAGATCAGGACTTGAATCAATGATGCCGGCCGATGTGAAAATGATTTTCATGATACCAAATACCGCGATCTTTCTTGACGAAGTAACTTTCGCCAACTAATCTTATATGTTTGCCGCAAGGCAATTGTGAGCTTTATATGAAACTAAGAATCCTTTACCACGGTAATTGTTTTGACGGCGTCTCATCCGCCGCTGTCTTCTCCAAATTCTATAGCGAAAAGATCCATCCCGGCGTAGAAATATCCTATACGCCGACAATGCATCGCGCCGGAAACGCATTTGATAAGGATCAGTTTGACGGCGATGAGAACGCGATCGTTGATTTTAAGTATTGTCCTGACGAACGTCTGACATGGTGGTTTGATCATCACCAATCCGCGTTTTTAAGTCCTGCAGACGAACAGCACTTTCTCGCGGATAAATCTGGCAAGAAGTTTCTCGACACGACGAGCAAATCCTGTGCGGAATTTATCGCCCGAATCGCCAAGGAGAAATTTGGTTGGGAAAATGAGTCGCTCAACGAGCTCATCGAATGGGCACATATTATTGACGGCGCACTATATGAAGACGCTGCACAATGCGTCGAACTCAAATCATCCGCGCTCAAATTGATGCAGGTCATCGAAGGCGAAAAAGATCCGGGTTTTGTAGAAAAAATAATCCGTGATCTGACTAATAAAAGCCTCGATGAAATTCTCGAAAGCGAAGAAATTCAGGCAAAGCTAAGACCGATCATCGAGCAGCATTGGGACACTGTCGAACTTATTAAACGAAAAGCGTCATATTCGCGCGGCGTCGTCACATTTGATCTGACAGAAGACAAGATCGAAGGCTACAACAAGTTCATCCCATACTATTTTTATCCGCAGACG
>JBGTEI010000471.1:0-3680 GCA_041747875.1 Pyrinomonadaceae bacterium
TATGCTTGAGGTTTTCACACCGGAAATGACAAAACGATATATTGAAATTATGCAGCCGGAATCAATCAAAAGTGCAATGGGTCTGCCGATGAAAGCGGCTTCATTTCAGCAGATTTCCGGTTTCGGATCAGTTGCTTAATTTCTCTTTGCTTTACGGATAAGACTAAATTCTAAAGTTCGAGCCTGGCGATTAACGGATCTAAGAAACCTGACCGTAAAGCCAGGCTTTTGCCATCCGCCAATGTCGCTTGACCGTTATCTCGCTAACACCTAGAGCTTCCGCGGTTTCTTCGACGCTCAAACCTCCAAAATATCTCAATTCGACGATCTTTGCCTTAGTCTCATCAATTTTCGCCAAATTATCGAGCGCTTCATCGAGTGCAAGGAGTGCGTGCGATCTATCACCTTCGACAATCACGAATTCTTCTTCAAGCGAAATATTTTCGCCCTCGCCGCCGCGTTTTTCTGCTTTGTGTTTTCGTGCATAGTCCATCAATATTCTTCTCATCACTTGCGCGGCGATGCCGATAAAATGCGACCGGTTTTGCCACTTTACCTGTCTTTGATCGATCAGTTTCATATAGGCTTCATGAACCAGGGCAGTTGGCTGGAGCGTGTGATTTCCGCGTTCTTTTCTCAGATAGCTGCCCGCAAGTTTCCGAAGCTCGGCATAGATCAACGGGAGAATTTCATTGACCACTTCCTTATTTCCGTCCGTCAGTTCAATCAACATCTTCGTGATATCGGGTGGCGATTGCTGATCCATAATTCGATTTATTAAACCTCGATCTTTTTTTAGAAATTACTTTAGCAGTTTTTCTTTTGCGGGTGATACCTTTTTTCACAAACTTCCGCGTTTTGAGTTGGAGTCAAAATTATTTCAAAAAATTATACGAGGAAATCAATCAATGAAAAACGCAAAATTATATATCGCAATACTACTTACATCTCTGGTTTTCGCATCGGGCGTTTTTGCCGATGTAAAGATAAAATCAAAACAAACCGCCGGCGGGCAGACCTTTGAGAATACAACCTATATCAAAGGAAAACGGCAGCGCATTGAGCAAAACATGGGCGGGATGAAGATCGTGAATTTAACCCAATGCGATCTCAAACGCGGTGTCCAGATAAACGAACAATTAAAAACCTATTTGATCGATTCGTATTTAGAAAACACCGAGTCTTCGTCTGCTCAAAAAGTATCAGCGGGTTCAAACGATAAAGTACTTCGCGCCGGCGGAACCGTGACCTCGACCGTTACATATAAGGACACCGGTGAAACCAGAAAGATGTTTGGCTATCTTGCGAGGCACATTATAACAACGATGGAAACTTCTTCTTCCCCGGATTCGTGCTCGATGACAAACAGCAAAATGCAGATCGACGGCTGGTATATCGATGCATCATTTGCGCTAGATTGTGAAACGGATAAATACCGCGGCGGATACACGATTCCGGAAAGATCGGGTTGTCAGGATAAATATCAAATGAAAACGATCGGCAATGCGAAACGCGGATTTCCTGTTTACGAAAAAATGTCGATGCTTGACGAAAAAGGAAATGAGACTTTTTCGAATATTAATGAGGTTGTCGAACTTTCTCAGGCAGATCTCGACACTTCGCTTTTTGAAATTTCTTCCGATCTCCGCGAAGTAAAAAGCTCGACGGAACTCTATAGTGCAGCAAATTTCCCTGTGAATTCTGCAAATTCGGATGTTTCAGACGGCAATCCGACATCGGGAACGCTGCAGAATATTAAGAGTCAATCCCAAACTTCCGATCCTTCATCGACGATCGTCGGCGTAAAGAAAGAAGGCACGGTTCGGGTCGGGATCAGCGTTAAAACCGGCTCAGTAGGCGAAGGATTAAATGCCGGAGAACTTACGGCAGCGGTCCAAAATACTTTGGGTGAATATCTCAAAGGAACGAAGGTCGAACTCGTTCCGCTTGAAGCAAAACTCAGCTCGGCGATCGAGAGTGAGGCAAAGGAAAAAGAATGTGATCTTGTTCTTTACGCAAATGTTTCGCATAAAAAAGGCGGCGGGGGGTTCGGGATGTTTAGCAAAGTGATCGCTCCTGCTATCGGGCAAACCGGGATCGGTCATACAGGAAGCACTGCCGGCAACGTCGCCGGACAAGTGGCAACCCGTGCTGTTGTTTCAGCGGGTTCGGTTGCCGGAAATACAAAGGCAAAAGACGAGATTTCGCTTGACGTAAAATTGCAAAACGGTTCAAATTCTGTTTTCGGAAAGCAATATAAGGCGAAAGCAAGATCAAACGGCGAAGATCTTCTTTCGCCAATGATCGAGCAAATTGCCGAAGCAATAATGGCAAATTCGAAATAGCCGGCAAGAGGCATTTTAATTCATCCGGATTGAGATGCCTCTTTCGAGAACAAGGAGAACGTTCAATGAAATTTGCAAAATATGTATTCAATATCGCCGGTATCTACGGCTTGATCGTGCTCCTGCCTCAGTATTTCCTTGAATCAAAAACGGGAATCGATAATCCGCCGGCGATCGCTCATCCTGAATATTTTTATGGGTTTATCGGAGTTGCGGTCGCTTTTCAGGTTGTGTTTTTGATCATTGCACGGGATCCGGTCAGATACCGTTTGATGATGCTGCCTTCGGTCACCGAAAAACTTAGCTTCGCGATTCCCGCTGCTGTTCTCTATACTCAAGACCGTCTTCCTCCGGCGATGCTCGGCGCAGGACTCATCGATCTTGTATTGGGCATTTTGTTTTTCGCGGCTTTCCTAAAAACACCTTCCGGTAAATAATTTTCGTACCGGCTGATACCACTTAAAGAGTTTTTCCGCGTAAAAGATCGGAGGCAAATAACCTCTGATCTTTTTTTAGTAGGACAGACGGGTTCGATCTTGCACCAAGCGCTTTTAAGATTATTGGTCGCAGATCTTAACGCCCGTTCCAACTATCATTCCGGATCAATAAATTCGCGGAGGATAAGGAAGTGAAAGCCGTTTTAATACTTTTATTTGCATTTATATTTTTGAATTTTTACTCAAATTCTGACGTGTTCAATCAGAAAAAAATGTATGTCGAGCCACTCATGAAGGAGTTCAAAGTGGCATCATTCGTGAGCCCCGGATCCGTTGATTCGGTGTCTAAGGCTGGAGCCGAAAACCGACCGGAACACGCGCAGGAACAAAGTTTTTCATTTGAACTCAAGCTCTTCCTTTTGATCACAGCTTTGAGCATTTTTCTTGCGATGATAAATATTTTTGAGCTGCGGGGAAATTTTGATGGAAGTCACGGTTGCGAGTGAGGAATCAATAAAACTCTTTTCAAGCCCGATCAATGATCGGGATCAGAACCCTATTTGCTTCCTTCGGCGCTTTATTGATCTTTAGTAGGAGATGAAAAACATGTTAAGAAAATTTAGTGCAATTATTCCAATTATTATACTTATGACCGGAGCGATCTATTCGCAAGAAACAGAAGAAGCGCAGACTTCCCTTATTACTGGGGTGAGCTTACCCCAAAACGCAGTGCGGATCCGCCCAAATTATGTTCCCGAAGAGTTACGCGACGGTTTAACGAACATCGTTGCAGCTGGTGACGGAAAGCTAATCGGAGGCGACCGCGAAGTGCTCGTCTGGTCAGGCGTGAGTTATACAAAACACGGCGCCGGAAAGTTGATAAATCAATTAAAGGCGA
>JBGTEI010000472.1:0-4379 GCA_041747875.1 Pyrinomonadaceae bacterium
CGAAAATGATAAATGCCCGTTGAATTTTCCGGGAGTCGGTACGATCTCAGGGGCGTCCAGCGCCTTGCCCGTTGCCTCGTCGATCCTAACCCTCCAAACGGCCATATTTCCGCTTTTGCTGCTAGCATAATAGAGATAATCCCCATCGGGTGACCATACCGGATTCCAATTCGCACTTGCGGAGTTTGAAATTACTAACGGATCGCCGCCTTTTACCGAAATTGTTGCGATCTCGCGCTTGCTCATTTTATTTCCGATAAACCAAAAAGCGATTCGACCTCCATTTGGCGACCAATTCGGCTGATACGCAAATGTATTTATCAATTTCTGTTTTTTACCGTTCTTGATATCTACGATCCAGATCGCGCTTTGTCCTCTTACTGATGGTCTGATAAAACCAATTTCTGAAACCGCAATTTGTTGGCCGTCCGGGGACCACGATGGATGGAAACCGAAATCAGAGATCCGGCGCGGGTTTTCCCCGGTTTTTTCCATTACAAAAATACCGCCTCCATTCCGTTCTGAGCGAAACGCAACAAGACTTCCATCCGGTGAAAATGCGGGCTGGGAGTCATCGTCGCGAGAACTCTCGGTTAAGTTGATTTCTTTGGTTCCGCCTACTCTTTTCAAAAGAATGTCAAAATTTCCCAACGGTTTTGCCGCAAATAAAATAAACTCGCCATCGGGTGAAAGATTCGGGAAATACTCGACTCCTGCCTGATTGGTTAGCTGGGCGTTATTTGCCTTTGTCCAATCAGGAAAAGCGGTTGAAGAAATTGGCGGGATAGACCGAAAGAGAAAATATGATGAACCAAGCAAGCCAAAACAAATCGCAATTCCGGCGAGGGCAATTAAATGAAATTTTCCGTACTTAGATTTGGCATTTGCCGGAGCGGCGACCCGTTCGTTTTCTCTAGTTTCACCATGGAATTCTGTTTTGACCGTCGGACTGATTTCATCTGATTCCACAACATCCGCTACGAAGCGATATCCTTTTCCGGTTTCGGTAACGATAAAACGATGCTGATACGGTTTTTCGCCGAGCAGTTTTCTTAAAACCGATATTGTCTGCGTAATGTTTGCCTCTTCAACAAAACTTCCTTCCCATACATTCTCCATCAAGGTGTCTTTGGTTACAAGTTTTCCGCGGTTTTGGATCAAAAGGAGTAAAACTTGATAGGCCTTTTGCGTAAGCGCAATTGATTTACCTTCCGGAATGCGTGTCAGTAATTTTCTGCCGGTATCAAGCTGTAAATCACCAAAGCTATAAAATCGTCGATCCGGCATAAAGTACTTCTTTTAGAAAATTTTAGAATATTTTAGAGTTGCTTTTAGGACATATTATCAGTTTCGCTTCAAAATACTAATATTAATTTTATCGGAATGGTTTCGTTGTAAATCTGCTTCGAACCCTGCATGTCATTTATCGGTAAACAGAAAAAAGGGAAGATCACAATGGCCTACAGACTCAATTTTTCAAGCCCATATAACGGTATGACACACATCTGGAACGTCTCAGATACAGTTGGTGATTCAACGACGTGTCGAAACAATCCGAGCGATGTAGATCTCGTTGCACTGCTGCTCGGCGCATTTATACGTGGATTGAATGTCGGTAAATCGATACATCAATCTTGTCATCAACCCTTTCTTGTCAACGGAAGAATGGACATCAATATTGCGTACTGGATACGTGCCATTAATGGCCAACATACAAAGAAACTCGATTGGGAGGAATCAGGAATTATAAGCCGTGCAAAAAAATCGAACTTCAATAGCGGCGATACATGGTCGATCGTAAGGCTGAATGTTGGGATGTATACCCATATGAAGCCGCATTGGGAAACTTTTCCAAGTCATCCTCAGTGTCCGCCGGCGTTGCAAAAAGAACTGCTGACAAAAACGAGTCCATAGCTGCCCCCTGTTTCGATGGGACTTTTAGGAGAATCAGCGCATGTCAAACGTCGTAAAGATCACCGCGTCGGTTGGGAAAAACGGGCAGAATAAGCCTATGGATAATTACCCGATCCAGATATTGCTAAACAAATTTATTGCGATCGGTTGTTTGAAACCGACTGCCGTGCTTGCTCAGGACGGGGTCATTGGACCAAAAACGATCGCTGCGATCAAGGATTTTCAACATAGAATTATGGGATTTTCAAAGCCGGACGGGCGGGTTGATCCGGGCGGGAAAACCCTTGACGCGCTAAACGGACCGCTTATTTGGGCAAAGCCGCTTGCCGCTGATAAGACATTTGAATGGGCGATCGCGCTTAGGTCGATTGACAGCGGTAAAGTCGAATTTAGTTTGGTAAATCGCGCAACCGGCGAACAAAAAAGTATTGCGATTCGCAATCCCAGCATTTCGGCTGTTTCAATTAGCAAAAGTTTTGCCGAAAGTTGGGTTACGTTCAAGACATTTATGTCACTGGCGATTGGTGATTTTGATAACCGAAAGGCATCCTTTTCGAAATCGTTTTCACCAAGTCTACCGTATGGATTGGATTTAGCCGGGGTAGGTTCGTTTCCGGTGGCACCGTATCCGGCAGCTTCACTCTCCGGAATTTGTCCAAGTAATTACAAACCTATTTTCCAAGATCACGGAATGATGGGTCCTACAATGCTGGGTTGCGAACTCGATTCGGGTTCGGTTAATTTAGGGCAAACATCGATGTCTTCTATTTTGGGGGGCGTCTCTCCAATTCCGTATCCCGGGATAATACCTAATCCGGCTCCTAATCTATGGGTTCCGCCAACGCAAGCAAAATTGATCTTACTTTCCCCATAGAGTCGGATCTATTTTGAAAATACTTTTTTGACAAATATCTTGATAAGAAGCGCATGAAAGCGCACAACTAGGATTCGAATAAGATGGAATTTGCACAGTAAGAACCGATTTGGTATTTCGAAAACGAGAGAATTCTAGCGGGCGAGAACATGAAGGGCCGTCGACCAAACAATTTTAGACGATCATTGAACGATGTTAAGTTTTGTCTCCATGATCGACTGTTTGAGATTGTTTAATATCCGGATCAACGTATTCTGCCCTAGCCCTGTCTGAAAAAAGGCGATCGTGGCTATAAAATCTTGCGGGATAAGTTTTGTCGAATTTAGTTATCAATTCATTAATCGTTTCAGCTGAATAACCTTGGTGATTTTTAGCGAATTCAAAAACCGTGTGCATCCAGAATACGGTGAGGGTTTCGTGATAAGGCATTTCTTTTGTCAGATCGACCTCAAACGCCTCTAAAAGGCGAAAAATCCCTTCTCGCATTTTTGCCAGAGCCGTTTCCAGATCGTAATTTATTGAATAGTGGTAGGCGAGTATCAAATGCTCCGGGTGTCCCCACACCTCACGCGAAATTGTTCCATTTTCGAAACCATCGATGACGTCTAATATCTCTTTTTCTTTCGTGTATTTCATTTTTCCTCAATAAAAATACAGAAGCGGCGGGAAATTTCCCACTCCGCTTCTGCTTTGTAAATTATACTGTAGTTTTTTGGCCCGGCGAAATCAGCCCGGGTTCGATGCTTGATCAGAACGGGAGCTTTATGTCTTTCCTTACGGCAACGATCCTGAAAACGACTGTAATTATGATACAAGCACTTAGACCAACTAAGTGGCTAAATCCGAAGTAAACGCTCCCGACGTAAAACCAGCAGCCGATAAAAGAACATGTAACATAAAGCTGCGTCGATTTTAAGAAAACATCGGGAACTTTGTTGAGCAGAATATCGCGTAACACGCCTCCCGCCGTTGCGGTGATTACGCCAATAAGAATTGCGGGAAACGTCGGCGTATTTAGCTGAAGCGCGATCCCGACGCCGACTGCGCTGTACATCGCTAAGCCGATTGCATCGATGACAAGCAGAACCCGACGGCGAAAGAGTTCCTTATTATATTTAAAAAGAACAAGACCGATCGCCGACAATACGAAGACAATTATTGGATACTGATAATTTTCAACCCAAAACAGCGGAGTCTGGTCAAGCAATATGTCGCGGAGTGTTCCTCCTCCGAAAGCGGTGACCATGGCGGCGGAACATATTCCGACAAAATCCATGTCTAGGCGCTTAGCCTCGATCATTCCGGCGTAAGCGCTTGCTAAGATCGCGAGTACTTCGATCACATTTAGTATAAATTCCATATTATTTGTCCCGGTCGCATTGGAAAACGTAACAACAAACGGAGGAAACCAAAAGCCAATATTCGGGATATTTTTCTGCGGGTTTAACCTATGTTTAAGAGGAATTTATATTCGACTGATCGCGCGCGATCGGAGGCTGCCTGTATAGACCCCGGAGGAAAAAATACATCGATGTTCTATCTTTATTGATGCTGTCTGAAAAGTGTAGCGCCGTCGTCTCGACGGCGTCCA
>JBGTEI010000473.1:0-2548 GCA_041747875.1 Pyrinomonadaceae bacterium
GTGCTCTATTTCGCGTTTCCCGTTTTGTATTCTTCAGCATTTAGCGGATTTTACCTGCCGCTGATGATAGTTTTATGGCTCTTGATCTTTCGCGGGATCGGCATCGAACTTCGGCACCAAATTAAAGATCCAATGTGGGAGAGTTTCTGGGATTTTACCTTCTCGGTATCAAGTGCTCTGCTCGCGATATTTTTCGGTGCGGCACTTGGAAATGTAATTCGGGGTGTTCCGCTTAATAGCGAAGGTTATTTTTTCGAACCGCTTTGGACAAATTGGCGGGTTGGTGTCGAAAACGGAATCCTTGACTGGTATACGGTTTTGGCGGGAATTGTTGCTTATGTCGCTTTGACAGTTCACGGAACGAGCTATTTGGCGCTAAAAACAACGGATATTATGAATCAACGGTCGAGAAAGCTCGCCGGTCTGGCGTGGTATCTATTGATCTCGCTTACGATCGTCAGTCTTATAGCGACCGTGTATGTTCAACCGCGAGCATTAGACAATTTTACAAATTATCCGATCGGGTGGCTGATCCCGTTTGTTGTTCTCGGTTCCTTGATCGCATTCAAGTATTTTCACTCAAAGCGAAACGACAAATATATGTTTCTTTCATCTTGCAGTTATTTGATCGGAATGTTGGTCGGCGCGGTCTTCAGCGTTTATCCGAGCGTGTTGCCCGCCAGCACGGGAAAAGCATTTGACTTAACGATCGAGAACGCGTCTGCAGGACAGTATGGCTTAAAAGTAGGGTTGATCTGGTGGACGATCGGTATAGCGATCGCGATCACGTACTTCGTTCTTCTTTATCGAACGTTCGGCGGCAAGATCAATTTGGAGTCGGATCATTGATGCGCCTAGTTTTCAGTAAGACGTAAAATTATCTGAGTCAGGAATTGATCTATCCGGGCGTGTTGTTTTGGAGGACAATTTTGAATTTTTAACGAAGGTTACAAAAGAGACAGATAAAGTAAGAGGAAGTTAAAACTTGTGCTGACAATTTTCCGCACGAGTCAATATCTTCCTCTTATTTCTCCTTAATATTAGTGTTTAACTCGCATTGACCGGAATCTGTTTCGCTTCCTTCGGCGGAAGTTTTGGCAGTTTCAATTGCAATACGCCGTCGTTTAAGTTTGCCTCGACCTTGTCTCCGTCTACATCTCCCGGCAGTTTAATTCGGCGGCAAAATTTATTGCTGCGAAATTCACTAAAGATCATATTTTCATCTTCGCGTTTCTCGCTGCTTTTGTTCTCGCCGGTCAGCACGAGCAGATTGTCTTTGACGCTTACTTTGACCTCTTCCGGTTTGAAACCGGCGACCGCGGCACGAACATTTATCAGGTCATCTGTTTCAGTTACTTCAACCTTAACGGGCAGTAAAACTTCTGATTCCGCATGAAACCAATCATCGAGTTCGCGACCGAATTCCCCGCCACGTCTCTGAAATATTTCATAAGCCTTGTGCGCCGTTTCTTTTGTAATTTCGGCAAGCCGCTCAAGCATTTCCTCTGCCTTTACCAAAACCGGTGACGAATCTTTATGTTTCGCTTCAAGTTCGGAATTTGAAGTTGTGGTCAATGCGTTGTGGTCTGTTGTTTTTGTTTCGGCTTTTTTAGTTGCTCCTTCATTTGTCATAATTTTGTACTCCTTGAAATCTAAATTGAAACTGATTATTCAAATCATAGAAGGAGCAATTATTATGCCTAATCAACGCGATAACCCGGATCGAGTTCGTCCGATCGCTGCAAGACGGTATTCGCGAATGTGCTCGCTCCTTCGCTTTATAGCCTGACGCATCCGGGCTGCATCTTGGTCACAGATTAAGAAAAGAACCCCAACATGAGACCGGCAAAGTGCGAAAAATTCCAACGACAGTTGCGGAAAAATTCCCAATATCGTTTGTATGTTTGGCATTTGCAATGGGTATTAAAGCGACGGTTTGCTTGAACTGGTGATCGGGAAAACTCTCCTTGCTTATGCCGGCCATTGTTTACCTTGGGTTCCGTTGGTCGAAGTTACCGGTATCTGCAGTCGCTTCGGATCAGTTTCAATTGTTTTTTCACTCCGATCCTGGCTGGCATACGTATTGCCATTCTTAAGGTATGGAAACATCTGTCCGAATTTAATTTACAAGGATCAGTGTCGATATTGCCTTATGAAAATGAAGAATAATTTAACCGCGTCAATTACCTCCTATTTTTTAATTTTAGTTTTGCTCACACAATCAATGGTGCAAACCGCTTTTGCGTACCGCCCGGGACAAATTGGAAATAGCGCCGTCAAAGCAGAAACCTCTGTCAACCCGCTGGAGAAGAAGCAAGACGTCATGGATGCGGCCACTGGGAATCTTCTGAAAAGGCTAAAAGGTTCAGATAAAGACGTAGCGGAAATAATCATAAAAATTGTCCGCAAGACAAATGGCGCAAACGAGAAAATTATTGGCGTAGGTTCGCATATGCTCGGTAACGGGACTTTTAAAGACCCGCTTGATGGGGGAACATCCGATTTTGATTATCGGTTTGTTTATGAAGGCGATAAGGCGCAGGCGATC
>JBGTEI010000474.1:0-3715 GCA_041747875.1 Pyrinomonadaceae bacterium
AATTGATAAAACCCGCTTAGCTCCGTATTTCCAAATTTTCTAAGTGTCGGGTCATCAACAACGGAAAAAAACGAAGGCAGAACCGATTGATTAATTTTTGCTGTAAATGTATTTCCCTCATATTCCGATTTTTGACGATGTCCTTCGATCCGGTGACCAAAGATCTCGTGAAAAAATACACCACTTGCACGGCCGGAAAGGATCGCCGGCCCGGTAAATGGTTCGATCGTCGGCGCATTACGGAGATCGATCAGATCTTTTGCGACGCGTTCGATGGTCGCGATTATTTTTGCTTCATCCGGCAGGCCGTCAAATGCCGATGCATCAAAAGATTCATATCTGTACAGCTCCATACCGTCGTCGGCTTTTGTCGAGCCGAAAATACCGATCCGAATCTCGGTCGAACCAAACTGCAACGATGTCTTTTCAGTGCTGACGAAGTATTTGTTTGTCGCACTAGCGGTCAGCGATACGGATGAACTTAATATCAAGGGATATTTATTAAATATTGCGGAATACTTCCTGAGCTTTTCAGCCCAAGATTTTTTGTCGATCGAAATCGATTTGGTTTCGAGTTTGCTGACCTGCGGAGTTTCTTTTGAGAAATCAGCTGCGGAAAATTCCCTTTCTATTGTTGTTTGCTGATTTTGTTTCGCCTGGCGAAGTTCGCTTACTGCCGATTTATAGGCCGCATCAGTTTGCACCCACATCATATTCTTGATGGCAAAAGGATCATCGTCCATTGGTAGCTGCATCGATGATCCGCCCATTCCCTGTGTGTCGCGCGTATTATCAAAATCGTAATCCCCAACGCGAATGCTTGTATCCAAAATGCGGCTATAATCGGTATCGTCGCTCTGCAGCGCGCCGAGCGAGGTCGTTATTGTCGTAGATTCGATGTCTGTTATCCGATAGCTAAGAAAATACGGTGGTGGGTCACCTTTTTCTCTAAGTATATTGAATGCGCGGTTCATTTCATCGGAAACAGTTGTAAGCAATACGTTTTGCTGCTGCGGAAAAACCGATGTTTGAAAAACAGCGATCGATAAGCAAAGCGCGGTTAATTTGGTCAGCCAATTTATTTTCATGTTCTATATTTTGTAAGCCTTTGAGTACGAGATCCTAAACGCCCATCGGGAAACGACAAGCTCTTTGTTTTTATCAACTCAGGGAAGAGTCGATCGATCCATCTTCATCGATTGATTTTAATATCGGAATATCATTCTCATCCTTGAGAAGCACTTCTATTCGGCGTTCTGCCTTACTAAGCCTTTCCTGGCATTCACGCGACAACTTTATTCCGTCTTCAAAGAGTTTAAGACTCTCTTCTAACGAAAGCTCGCCGTCTTCCAATTGCGCAACGATCATTTCCAGTTTTTGAAGCGAATCCTCAAAAGTTTTTTTGTTTTCACCCATACTGTTTTAGGTCATTATAAGTCTAAGGAATTTTAATGATATCACTCAGATTCGGAATTCCGATCTGCTTGCCAAGGTCATCAATTGTGGTTTTACCCTTATTTTGAGCCAAAGCGATCATTTCCTGACCGATCTTTTCTGCGATCCGTCGCGCAAGTTTCTCATCAGTAAAACCCACTACTTTCCATCTGCCGTCCCGAAATTCCATTATTAGGTTTATCGGACGGTTTGGATCAACACTTGTGACGGTTACGATATTACCCTTTTCAGCAAAATTGAGATACTTTTTTGCGCCGATGACCATCGCCGGAAAAGGTATATTCTCAAACTTCTTTGTTTTTTCTTTAAGGAGTGCCGGCAATTCAGCTCGGGCACGCTGTTTAACCACCGGAAGAAAAGGCACCGCAATTTTCGAGATCTGTTTAATAATTGCAGGATCGAGGCCGCGTCCGTAAAGTTCGACCGCTTTATCAGTTATTTGCGGAACAAAATTGTCGACGGCAGCATCGGTATCCACAAGCTGATCTATTAATTCTTGATCTTCACGCCGCGACGCATCGACTAACATTGCTAAGGAGTATTGCGGAGTCGTTTTTAGATACTGCCAATAAATGAACCCGCCGATCAATCCGACCAATACGAGAAATATCGTGGTACCCGCCGCTATTTTGAGAACTTTCCAAAATACACTCTTCTTCTTTTCCTGGTGGTAGTCACCAAAAATTTCCTCTCGATCAGAGTTTTCTTTAGCTTCTTGTGGCGGACCTTCTAATTCGACGACAATTTTCGACATTCAAAACCTACTCAATTTCCGTAATGCTAGCTCTTATATTACCCTTTGCAAGTCGAATTTTCACCTCGTCTGCAATTTTTGCATCTGCGGAATCACGCAGGATCTTGCCGCTTTTGGTTTGCGTCAAGGAAAACCCGCGACTTAAAACCGCAAGCGGGGAGAGCGCATCAAGCGACGCCATCCTTATCTTTAAGCTTTCATCTTTTGACGAAAGGACATTTTTGATCGCCGACTTTGATTTTTGATCTAAAACGGCGAGTCTCAATCTGCGATTCGCCAAATTCGATGAGAGTTTTACAGGTGTAAGCCGCTTCGTGAGATCGACATACCGGTCAGCTGACATTTTCAAACGATCTTTTATCGAATCCGTCAATCTTTGGTCAACATCACTAACTTCATATTTCCAGTCGCGGATACGCTGCGGAAATTCCGCAAAGACCGATGCAAGCGTTGATTCCTGAAGTTTATTTCGCGAACGCAAAAGCTTATGTTCGATAAGCTTGAACATATCCTTAATTTGCTGAGAAATAAACGATTCGAGATTATCCTCGCGCTCTGCAACAATTTCGGCAGCCGCTGACGGAGTTGGTGCCCTTACGTCGGCAACGAGATCAGCGATCGAAAAATCAATTTCGTGTCCAACCGCCGAGATGACAGGAATTTCCGACGCAAATATCGCGCGCGCAAGCATTTCTTCATTAAATGCCGCCAGATCTTCTGCTGATCCGCCCCCGCGTCCAACAATTAAAACGTCGATCTTATCCGCCTCCGCGGCATCCTTATTAAATGCATTGGCGAAAAGAACCGCCGCGCGAATTTCTTTTGGGGCTGACTCGCCCTGAACCCGGGTCGGGATCAATACGATGCTGACCGACTTCGTTCTTCGCTTGATAACATTCAAAATATCGTGAAACGCCGCACCATTGGGTGAAGTGACAACACCGACGCGTTTTGGAAAATATGGCAGCGGTCGTTTGAATTCGTCATCAAAAAGCCGGTCCTTTTCAAGTTTAGCTTTTACCTGCTCATAGGCTATTTTTATCGCTCCTTCGCCGACCGGTTCGAGCGATTCGATCAAAATTTGATATTCGCCGCGCGGTGCATAAACCGAAATTTTCCCGCGAACTCTTACCTGCAGCCCGTCAAACGGCTTAAACCGGATCCGCCAATTTGCGCCCTTGTAACAAACCGCCTTTAGCTGAGAATCTGAATCGTGAAGCGAAAAATACCAGTGGCCGCTAGTCGCGTCAAAAAAATTCGAGATCTCTCCTTCGACCCATACCGAACTAAAACGCCGTTCCAGTTCGCCTTTAACCTCCGCGTTTAGCTCGGAAATCGTCAGCGGGCGCCGTTCTTCGTCATCAAAAAGTGATCGTAATAATGGAGAATTCATTTAATTCGCTAAGTCTCATGAAGCAGGAGGTCCAAATTTCTTTGTTTTCGGTAATTTTGTTTGGTTTGGCGCATTCGATCCCTGAAATATACAGGACATCGCCGCTTGATTCA
>JBGTEI010000475.1:0-6521 GCA_041747875.1 Pyrinomonadaceae bacterium
CTTCAACCTCTTTTACTTCACGCGTTCCCAGAATAAATTCCCGTGTTGTTCCCGCAAGGCATCCGGTTTTCAAACCCGGAGTAAACAATTCACCATCCTTCGTCCAAAAAACGTTTGCCATACATGCGGATGTTGCGATACCACGTTCATTTATTCGAATTGCTTCATCAAAACCATCTGCCTGAGCACTTTCAGCAGCTAGCAGATTTTCCAAATAATTACAGGATTTCACACCACTGAGGGGAGACTGAGAATTTATAGGGAATGGTGAACGGTTTATTGAAATGTGTTGTCTTTGGGGGGCGAGATCTGTAGATTGGATCAAAAGTCCAACCTTTAGATCGGTATCCGCGCCGTTCCAAACCCTGCCCACCGATTCGTCAAAAAACGTTATGCGGCACTTTCCGATTGAAACTTTGTTGGCTTCGACCAAACCGACCAATAATTCAAGAAGTTCTCTTTCGTCAAATTCAGAAAGATCAAGGCCTACTTTTTCGGCGTTGTTTCTTAGCCTCGACCAATGTTTTTGAAACAAGAATGGCTCACCATTATAGATAGCAATGGTCGAAAAAATACCTTTGCCATATAAATTTAGGTTCGTAATCGCTGGAATTTCTGCTTTTGACGCGGGAATTATTCTGTTGCGAAGAACGACAAGATCGTGCATTTAGCTTGCCACGCGGTGGATCTCATCGATCGCGATCGGAAAAACAAGCCGGAAGGTCGTTCCATCGCCGACCTTACTGGACGCGGAAATTGTACCTGAATGTTCCTGGACGATACCGTATGAAACTGCCATACCCAATCCGGTACCGCTTCCGACAGCTTTTGTGGTGAAAAATGGATCGAAGATCTTACTGAGATTTTCCGGCTCAATTCCGATTCCGGTATCAGTTACTTCGATAATGAGTTCTTCTTCGCCGGAGTATTTTGTCACGAGAGAAATTTCACCGCCGTTGAGAATCGCGTCACGTGCGTTGATAATTAAATTTGTAAATACCTGCTGAAGTTTTCCGGCATTGCCCATCATCCTTGGCGGTACCGCAGCGTACAATTTTGTGATCTTGATATTTGATTTTCTCAGTTGCGGTTCGAGCAATTGGAGTGTGTCTTCAAGCAAATTATTGACGTCAAGTTCAGTAAATTCGGTGGCATTTCCCGTACGCGAGAAGTTGAGTAAGTTTCCAACGATGTTCGTCGCGCGGTCCGTCTGTTTCTGAACTTTTTGAAGAAGGGCGTGTTTAGGATCGTTTTCCGGTATCATCCCGAGGAGCATCTGCGTATAACTCGAAACACCGGTCAGCGGCGTATTAACCTCGTGTGCGACACCCGCGGCTAGAAGACCGATACTCGAAAGTTTTTCATTCTGCTGCAGACTTTCTTCAAATTTAACGCGCTGAGTAACATTTTCGATCACAACGATCGCGCCTTTTTGATCCTGTGACATCGACCTTAACGGGGCGATCGCGACATTAAGCGTCAGTGCCTCACCGGAGTATCCTTTAGTTTGAAGCTTATATGCATTGTGGATCTCCTTTAAATGCCATCTGTCTTCACCCAAAATGCTTTCGATCTTTTGAGCGAATCCTTCGTCAAAAATTTCCTTTATTTCGCGCCCTAATGATTGCTCGGCACTATAACCCAAGATCTCTTCGAATGATGAATTACATCGGGTAATGCAGCCATTCTCATCTACTGCAATGAGTCCGACATTTACCGACTCTACTATCGATTCATTAAATTCCTTTAACAGCGCTAACTCTCTAGCACGGGCTTCCTGCTCTTGGTAAAGAAGGCTATTTTCAACTGCAATCGCTACATAACCGGCCGCAGTTTGAAGAATCGAAATGTCTTCCGAAGAAAGCATTGAGCCATTTTTCGCACGACCCAATCCGATCACCGCAACCATTTTTCCGCGAACAACACACGGAACAAAGTAATGAAGTTCTTGTCTTACGACCCCTGTTCCATTGCCGTTTTTATTTCCATTGGAACCAACGTTTTCGAGTTCTATCGATGCAAATTCATCTGCGCGGACAACACCTTTCTTCGCAGATTTTTGGCGGATCATTGTACGAAAATCGCTTGGCATTTCGTAGCTTTCGTATAGTCCGATCGATTTACCGATCCTGTAACCTTCTTTCGTTTCTTCATCTTCGATAAACACAGCTACTTTCTCAACATCGAGTACTTGTTGAAGTCTTTCGGTTAAGGAATTGAGGAGCGGCTCGAGTGCCGTCGTGGAAGAAAGAGTACGTCCAAAATCCAGAAGACCTCTCCGAAGGTCATACTTCTCACCGTAAAAATATCGTTCGGTTCGTTCCTGGAGAAAATTCTTTAGCGGTTCGGATAAAAGTACGATCGCCGCCATTGCTACTACTGCGATCAAACCACGAAGCGCAATTTCAGTGTTTGAAAGGTTTTCACCGATCGCAAGAAAGACTAATCCTAACGCGATCACCCCGATCATTCCGGAGATCGCTACGGTCGTCAGCGCATATACAAACGCACGTCTGACAACTACGTCAACATCCATCAGGCGGTATCGCACCACCGAATGTCCAAAGCTAAATGGTATAAGAGCAAGCGGTAAGATCGTCATTGCAGCCGTGATCCCGTCCTCAGGCAAGTAAACAAACCGCTTGGCTAATTGAAAAACGATGATCGGGAAAACCGCAATGAGTGTGCCCCACATTGCCCACTTTAGTCTCTGTCTTACAACGGTCTTTTTATTCTTAATAAACCGCCAAATCAAAACACCGGCGCCAAGAGAAATCCCGACTATGAAATGATAAAGATTCACCAGATCCAAATTGTTTATCAGATCGAATCTGTCTGTGAAACCCGCAAACCATGTTGAAAAATTCTCCCCGGGCACAATGTAAAAAGCGAGTGAAAGCGCAAGTGCGGCGATAGAGATCAATGCCGCGGGAACATAAAGAATATAGGTCTGCCAACGCTTATCATCAAAAACTTCGCTTCTGACCGGATAACGCAAACAAAAATGAAGGAAAAGCGGCACGAAAAAGGCAAACGCCATGTCGTCAAGAAGCCTTACGGCCAGATCAAAATCTTCACCAAGTCCGATCGCCCGATAGCTGTGGAACACGAAAGCCAACAAACAAACAGAAGCGAAATGCAGGACAAACGGAGATCGACTTCCCTGTTTTAGGAGGACAAAAACGCCGATCGCCAGCCAGATCGCTCCGACAAATGAAAGCAAAACGATCGAAGGCGTCCAACGCGGTTGGGTATCAATATTGCGAAGATCTGCGTAATAGAAATTATCTGCGAAGGAATAAGAAGGTCTTTGGTAAAGGTAAGTAAGATTTCCGCCGACGCCGGCTTGTTCAAGGTAAATATAAATATCACTGACAAGGACGTTTTCCTCGATAGCATCATCTGCAAAGCCAATACCGATCAATTTGTCGCCGGAAGCTATTCCGGCGCGGTATGCTGCAAATCCGGGTTTTACGCTTTCGGCATAGATACCGTCGCTCTTATGAACCCAGACTACTCCGTCTGTCGGAGGAAGCTCGTTATAAGCTCTTTGAAGCAGATTTAGCGCGCCGCCGGCAACGAACATTACTGTCGCCAAAAGCCAAATCAAACTCCAACTTGTAAGTACTTTCCCTTTCATCAAATTGAGGCAAACTATTCCGACTTATTTGAAAGGCAATATGCGTTCCACTACCGTCTTCTTAAACCTTTGCGGAAAAAACAGCTAAAATTCAACTTCCCGCACGTTTATCGTACCCATATAGTAAACTTCCAATCCATTAATTCCTCGATAAATCCAAGATTATGGAAAAAAAATAACCGCAAAAAAGCAAATAAATACAGACAAACATAAGTCGTTATCCGATTCTATCCGCGCTTAATTGCGGTTATTCAACAAATTTTCAATTTACAGATTTTGTATTAAAATCTTACCAAAATACCGCCGCGCAAGATCCTTCTTTGCGAATTCAGCATCAGCAATCCTTCTTGCATTTCAAGACCGTTTCGTACGTCGAGCAGATTCTTTGCGTCCAAAACCGCTTCCGCATCTATCGGAAGTCCCCAATTCGGAAGATCCTGCGTAACCATTACGCTAAGACCCGGATCATAAATAGCCAATCTTCCCTCAAATGGATCGATCGCAAAAACGGTCGCATTTGGCGAAAGCCGATATATAGTTTTGACGCTTGTACCCGTTTTGAAATCTGCGCTTATCTGTCCAAAGAAAGTCTGAAAAAGTGCTTTATCAAAAGCATTTTCAGGATCAGATATCACGTTTTCAGAAAGTTTTTGACCGTTACCAAACGAATAACCGGCTGAAGCGTTAAATGTCCCGTTCAGCCTTCTCGAATATACAACGCGAACTCCCTGAGCCTTACCATGTTGAGAACCAACCAAATCACCGATCTGATCACTCCCAATACCGTCAAACGGAAGATTTGTAAGCCCCACTCCTCGCCCGATCACTGCGTCAAAAAATACATTTGCCTCGATACTCGAACGCTGATCCAGAATTCTTTCGATTCCAAACTCGATTCGACGATTTTTATTCATCAACGGCTTATCGTCTATTACCACAACGTCTTCAATCGCTACCGGCTCACGGAAAAGAACCTGAGTATTCTCCAGATCGATCACGCGCTGCCAGGTTCGCGGCTCCGATTGTGTCGTATACGATGAGCGGAGACGCGTTTTCGAATTTACATCAAACTGTAATCCCAATCGTGGACTTATTGACGAATCATCGCCGGCTCCGAGGAATTTTGAATAATCTACGCCGAAAACAACGATCACACCCTCGCGGACCTTCCATTGATCAAGCGCCTGAAATGAAGTCTGACTGAGCAGTTCGTTTTTACCGTTTCTACTAAATTTACCTAAATTCGCGATCGAACCTTTCAAACTCACGCGATGATTTTCGCGCGGACGAAAACTCAAGCTGGTCTCAAAACGTTTCGGAGCATTAGTGCCTGTTCCGATCTGTCCGGCAAACATTATCTGCGCATCATCACCGATCGGCTGCACGGTTGCGAAATTTAGCGCGGTGATTGTTTCGTTCCCCACGTTCCCCACGTAGGTTTCAACGATAGTCTGTCCCTTACGGGATGTATCCTCTTCATCCTGTGCGATCCCGATTCGTGTCTCTACATTATCAGAATCAAAAGCTACATCGTTTTCATCCGGGTCATCTATCGATACCGGAACGTCGCCTTCACTGTTCTGATAGATCGATCTACGGGACGCAGCTCTAATTCTCCATTTTGAACTATTTCTGTCCGCTCGTTTTTCAGGCAGCGTATTACCGCCTCCGGAAGGCTCGAGTTTGAAACCGTAAACCAATTCAGAAGATCGTCCCACCGTAACCTTATTGAGCGTAACCGGATTAAAGCCTTGCGCCACAGCAAGGATCGTATATGTACCCGGCACGATCTTCGCAAAAAACTTTCCGCTTGAAGTGGCGGTAACCTGTTTTAAAAGATCTGAAGTGCCCAAACGAAATACCGCTACCGTCGCATTTGAAATCGGATCACCGGAATTATCGCGCACTACTCCCGTGATCACGCCAAATTTTGCTCCGCCGTTTTCAACCACGATCTCGGCTCGCGTTTCAGCGGATAGAAATAGGAACGCGAACATTGCGCTCAGCAAAGCAATTGGAATTCTAAAATGATTTCGTTTTGGCATAATCTAAATTACTACCTCAAACAAGCTATGGGGGAACCTATTTTATTGGAGTTTTCTTACGGAGTCCCAACACAAAATTGGGGCGGTTTCACATAACAACCCATTTTCTGTTGTAAAATCAAGCCTGTCAAGCAAAAACTCAAGGAATTTGGCGGATATGATGTCTTAAAGCTTGACAAAGTTTGCCCACAAGCTAGAATGTTTTCTGCGTCGTTATTGGGTTTTGACTTTTTGGCGGCGCGATAAAAACAGATGCGGAGATATGGCTGAGTGGCTGAAAGCGGCGGTTTGCTAAATCGTTAAGGGGTTTATACCCCTTCACAGGTTCGAATCCTGTTATCTCCGCCATTTTTATTTGGACTTTTGGATTTTTTGTTGGCTATCAAATTATTAATTTGGTAGCTTTTCGTTTTTATAGACTTTTAAATTCTTCCTTTGCGCTCTTTGCGCCTTTGCGGGAAAATTCCTTATGACTACAAGAGTAAGATTTGCACCAAGCCCGACCGGCTATTTACATATTGGTTCTGCCCGAACCGCACTTTTTAATTATTTATACGCAAAGCATACAGACGGAAAATTCCTGATCCGGGTCGAAGATACCGATCAGCAACGTTCGACGGAAGAATCACTCACTTCGATCCTCGACGGGTTAAAGTGGCTTGGATTTGCTCCTGATGAGGAAATAGTTTTTCAATCCGATAACGCAGATAAACACCGAGCGGCTGCACTAAAACTTCTGGAAGAAGGCAAGGCCTATCGTGATTTCACACCAAAGGAAGACCGTGCGGTTAAAAATATTAAGCAGGATATTGCCGACAAAGCACGCAAACAAGGCG
>JBGTEI010000476.1:0-9930 GCA_041747875.1 Pyrinomonadaceae bacterium
CGGTTCCGATCGGAACAACGCTTGACGAGGCGCAGGTTAAACTCCAGCAGCATAAGATAGAAAAACTTTTGGTAGTCGACGATGAAGGTTTGTTAAAAGGCTTGATAACCGTAAAAGACATACAAAAAGCGATAAAGTATCCCCATGCTGCAAAGGACGATCTTGGAAGACTTCGGGTCGCGGCTGCTATCGGAGCTACCGGAGATTTTCTTGAACGCGCAGACGCTTTGGTAAATTCGCGTGTCGATGCACTGGTCATTGATACAGCTCACGGTCACAGTCAGCGGGTGATCGACGCCGTTAAAACGATCAAAGGCAGATACACTGACGTTGAAGTGATCGCAGGAAATGTTGCAACAGCTGAAGCTGTAAATGCGCTTATCGAAGCCGGAGCAGATGCCGTAAAAGTCGGGATAGGTCCTGGTTCCATATGTACTACACGAGTTGTCACGGGGGCAGGTGTTCCGCAGATCACAGCGATCGATAATTGCGTCAAAGCAGCTGCCGGGAGCGGCGTTCCGATCATTGCAGATGGCGGTTTGAAATTTTCCGGTGACCTGGCAAAAGCTATCGCGGCCGGTGCAGATACTGTTATGGTCGGTTCACTGTTTGCCGGAACAGAGGAAGCGCCCGGAGAAGTAATCCTGTTCCAGGGACGCTCTTTTAAAACCTATCGGGGGATGGGTTCGATCGGTGCGATGAAACAGGGTTCAAGCGACCGCTATGCTCAGGAAGCTACTGTATCGGATTCGAAATACGTACCGGAGGGTATTGAGGGCCGTGTTGCTTATAAAGGAACTTTGGCCGAGACAGTTACACAACTCGTCGGCGGATTACGTTCAGGAATGGGATATACGGGTTGCCGAAATATAAAGGAATTACAAACAAAGGCACGGTTTGTCCGGATCACATCCGCCGGACTCCGGGAATCCCATGTTCACGATGTGATAATTACTAAAGAAGCGCCAAACTATCGGATCGAAATCTAAATTAGCTTTCAGAAACAAGAAAGAAGGTAAATCCATTTGGAGCTACCTTCTTTTATTCTTTTTAAATGACGAAGCAGACCGGCTAAGCCCGCAAGTGGTCGCCCCGCCAGTTTTTCACAGCGAGTTTTATATCTTTAGTCGTCTCAAACTCACCACCCAGGGTTCGTTCTACGAGATCCGGCAATTCTTCATCACTGGCAAAGCGTAAACCGATCATCTGACTTGTTTTAAGTTTAATAGCCCGCGCGGCAAGATCCGGAGATAAAATGTCTTTGTATCTGAGACGTTCCTCAAGTCGAATTACCCGATTTTGAACCGTTAATGCCTGAGTTCGCGACAAAAAAGAAATCGTTATTATCCCCACCAGAAGGAGTAAGAACATTCCGCGATCCCAGCTCGGATCCTGAAAAATTCGAACAGAAAAATAGATCAAACTCACCAACAAAAGCGGTGAAAGAAAAAAATGAAATGGTGCTAACCAGCGTGTATGGTTTTGATAATTTTGGGTTTCCTGCATCGCTATTCTCCTTGAACTAAATGATTTATTGCCGCACACGGCAAACTAGACACGGTTTTGCCGTGCCGTAAAACTCGCTTCGGCTTCGTTTCCGTCTGATGAAAAATCTTCTCCCGGGTTAATGAACTGGTTTTTTTCGAATTGGTATTGTTTATCGTAAAGCTGTTTATATCTGCCATCGGCGGCAAGCAATTCGTCGTGCGTCCCGCTTTCTACGATCTTCCCATCTTCTACCACGAGAATATTATCCGCACTCCGGATCGTCGATAATCTGTGCGCAATTACGAAAGTTGTCCTTCCCTGCCTCAAGGTTTTGAGGCCTTCCTGGATCATCATTTCACTTTCTGAATCGAGACTGGAGGTCGCTTCATCAAGAATTAGGATCTTCGGATCGGCAAGCAATGCACGGGCGATCGCAATACGCTGACGCTGTCCTCCCGAAAGTTTTACTCCGCGTTCGCCGACGATCGTATCGTATTTATTCTCAAATTTATCGATAAACTCTTCACAGTAAGCGATCCGGCTGGCTTCTTTTACCTGTTCAAATGTTGCCGCTGTGTTTGAAAACCGGATATTTTCGAGGATCGTTCCGTCAAACAGAAAATTCTCCTGTAAGACCACTCCAAGATGTTTTCTATAATCTCGAAGCTTTATTGCTTGAATATCTTTTCCGTCAACCAAAACCTTCCCTTTATCGGGCTGTATAAAATTTAAAACCAAACTAAGGATCGTCGATTTACCTGAGCCGCTTGAGCCAACGAGCGCTGTTGTAGTTCCCGCATCGGAGTGAAATGAGATCCCCTGCAGTACGGGCGTGTTTGCTTCGTATTCAAAAACTACATCCTTAAAAGTTATCGAACCATCAATTTTTACCAACGGCGATTTCGAGGTATCCGCATCATCTTCGGTGACCATTGCCATCACCTCGCGGATGCGGTCAAGTCCGGCAAAGGCCTCCGTTATCTGAGTGCCGATCGCCGTCAGGTGGAATATCGGGACCGCCATCAGACTCGTAAAAAATATGTACATAAACATATCGCCGAGCGTCATGGTTTTTGCGATCACTGCGTTTCCGCCAACGAGGATCATTACTACTCCGATTGCTCCAACAATTATAGAAGAAAAACCACTCATCGCCGACATTCCGGTCAGCGATTTCGCGACATTTCGAAATAGCCTGTGCGCGCCGCGCGCAAATACCAGTTCTTCACGTTTTTCCGCAGTGTAACTTTTTACGATTCGAATTCCGCTTAAAGATTCACTTAACCGTCCGGTAACTTCGGCGTTTATCACTTGCCGTTCTCTAAAGATCGGTCGCAATTTCTTAAACGCTAAATAGAGCGATCCGCCAAAAACAGCCAAAACAGACATCGTAGCCGAGGTCAGACGCCAATTTAACCAAAACAAAACACAGATCGAAATTATTGCGGTCACAATACTTCCGACAAGCTGTACCAAACCTGTCCCAACTAAATTGCGGATTCCTTCGGCGTCAGACATTATTCGCGAGATCAGCTGTCCGGATTGGGTTGAATCAAAATACGAAACAGGCAAACGTTCAATTTTTGCCTGCACTTTTTTTCGCATATCTGTGATCGCATATTGAGCCGCGACGCCAAGTATCTGCGACAATGCAAACGACGTAACTGCTTGAACAAGCGTTGCAACTCCGATCGCCAATGCGATCCATTTAAGCATCTGGTATTGCTGCTTACCGATCACATCGTCAATCAGGTACTTCGACGAAGCGGGTAATACGATTCCCGCAATTTGGCTGATGATCATCAGTACGCCGCCCAAAGCGAGACGCCACCGATGAGCCCATACAAGCTCCCGCGCATCGCGCCAAGCCGTTGAAATCTTTATTTTCTTTTTTGTTTCTTTTTCAGTCATTCTTTTTCTTTAAACAAAACCCCGCGGGAAGTTTTTCGCGAACGCAGTGCATTACGTCAAACAGCGTCTTCTTTTTCAATTCTTCGATCACGGCATTCTCTGCCTCACCCAATACTTTTTGCAATACCGGCCGAACCAATTTCCCAACCGCGCATATGTGCGAGTCACCCAATTCGGGAACGTGAAAAATTTCGCCTTCTTCAAGTGCTATATAAATTTCGGCCAAGCTGATCTCTTTGGGTGAACGGGTCAGTGTAGAACCTCCGCCGGATCCCATTTTCACTTCAACGATCCCGTGTTTTACCAGACTTCCAATAATTCGCCTAATGACAACCGGATTGGTGTCCACGCTATCGGCGATCATCTTCGAAGTAACCGGCATTTTCTCAGCAAACGCCAACATTCCCGCCGTATGGATCGCAATTGCTAGTCTTGAATTTGAAGCCATGAGAAAGTGTGTAACTAAGTTGCTTACAGTTAAGTCTGAAAGCAGAATAGTTACCCGCGCATCTATTGTCAAGTAACCCGGGGTTTGCTCTTTAGATCATTTCGATATTTCAAAAATGATCCGTTCGAAATCTCTTGCCAAACCGGAGCCGTCACAAACCTCTGAATTCTCAAGATGTTCGCGCATACTTGTTCGTAATTTTCTAAGACGTTCCCGATATTCCGGAGTTCCCCATCTGGCCGCGATCTCAACATATTCATCTACATCTGACCCGATAAATTCCCCCAGCATTGCCGATCGCATTAGCGTTGCACTCGTTCTGCTAACCCATCGATCCCCTCGAAAGCAAACCATCGGAACTCCTTGCCACAGTGATTCCATCGTCGTCGTTCCGCCGCTATATGGAAAAGTATCAAGGGCGAGATCTATTTCAGAGTAAGTTTTTAAAAACTCCTTGTGCTCTGACGGACCCAATAAAACAAGGCGCTCCGGACCGATTCCCTCCCGCCTAAAAAAATCTAAAAACCACTGTTTTTGTGTTTCCTCGCCGAGAATTCTATTTCGAACCAGGAGACGCGTCCGGTCAGTTTCTTTTAAGAGTTTGATCCAGGCTGCTCTGACTTCAGGTGTTATCTTGTATCCTGACCCCAAACATCCGTAAGTAAAGGGTTGGTCGCGACCGGGAGTTTCTATATCAGGCGTATCATAGCCGACTTGAAAAGTCAGATAGCTTTGTTTTAGGCGCACTATCTTTTCCGTGTAAAAGCGCTCCTCATCCGGATCGATAACAACGTCGTCGCCGATCAGCCATTCGATTCCCTTCATACCGGAAGTTGCGTAAAGATTAAACCAACCAACGGTCACCGGAGCTGGTTTTGCCGTCCACAGCCCAAGACGCTTGATCGCGCTATAACTGTTCAGATCCACTAACACATCGATCTCGCATTCACTTATTAGTTCGGCAAGTTTACGATTTGATAAATCTCGTGTGTCGTAAATTCGATCCTGTTTATCCGAAATGTAACCGCCGGAACCGGCAATTTCTTCCGGCGGACCATCGGCAAACAAATGAACCCTGATTTTTTCGCGGTCGTGGTGGTTTAGCAAAGCCCAGACAGGCTTCATCCAGTTTCGGCGATGAAAAAATGCTGAAACATATCCGATATTTAATTTATCAGTGGTTTTAACCGGACGATCGCTATCGACAGGACTGCCTTCCTGTTCGGACAGACGCGCGCATAATTCAATTCGCAGACATCTGACTTCTTCATGGTCAAGACATCCGGCGTGAGGAGCAAGGAGCCCCAGAGTCGAGAGTGTGATCAGATCGTCGCTCAATTCAAGCGATCTCTTCATAAAAGAAACAGCGATGTCCGTTTCGCCTAGCTCATGCCAAGACCTCCCGAGGTTGTGTATGACGAATGGATTGTCCGGATATGTCTCGTTCATCAATTCCCAACGGCGCACGGCTTCAATCCAAAGTTTTCTCTCAAGGACGATCGATGCCTCTCCAAAAAGGATCTGATATCCTGCTGCGCCGAGTTTTCTCGCTTCTGCGTATGTTTCTTCCGCAACATCTAAACCGCCCATCAATCGGGCGACATCCGCTCCGTCGACCAAAATATCGGCGTCTTCGGGAATCGCGAGATGGGCAGACTGAAGTACTGGTAATGCTTCAGCTAATTTTCGAATCCTCAAAAGCGCCGCGCCGTGACCTTTGCATGCACGTCCGAATCTTGGTGAATTGGCAGGGATCTTTTTAAACTGATCGATCGCTTCGTGAAATTTACCGACGCTAATAAGATACTCGGCATTTTCGAGGATCGAATTCTCATCCGCAGAGTATGTTTTTTTATTTTTGTTTCTTTTTTTCTTTTTCGGCTTCATTTGATCGAAAGTATATGTTTGACCGGATGATCGGAGCAACAAACAATCCGGGCGCCGCGATTTTGCTGCGGCTAGCTCGATTCAAGAAGTTCGTCCCACTCAGAGTACATCTTCGTGATCAGAGTTTCCGTTTCGATATACCTGCTATTGAGCTTCTCGAATTTACCGCGGTCGGCAATAACCTCGGATCGCCCCATTGCTGCTCCAAGTTTCTTTAGCTCATCTTCAAGTTGCGGAAGATCGGTCTCAATTTTAGTGATGCGCTGTTCGATCTTCTTAATCTCATTTTTGCTTAATGCAGACTTCTTCCAGGGCTCATCACGGGACTCCGTCTTCGCTTCTGTTTTTGGCACATCTACTTCGCGCGGTATGCTGCCGCCAAGTTCCGTTTTTCGTTTTTCAAGCGACTCATGGTACTGCGAATAATTTCCGTTATAGATCTCAACGGTTCCGTCTTCTTCAAACGCAAGGATTTGCGTTGCGATCTGATCAAGGAAATATCGATCGTGGCTGACGGTTACGATAGTTCCGTCGTAATTACGCAGCGCTTCTTCTAGAGCCTCGCGTGAAGGAATATCCAGGTGATTGGTCGGCTCATCGAGGATCAATACATTGGCTTTCGAATAAATAAGCTTTGCCAAAGAAAGTCGTCCTTTTTCGCCGCCTGAAAGATCGCTGATCTTCTTAAAAACGTCTTCGCCAAAAAACAAGAACCCGGCCAGAAACGAACGCAATTCACCGCTCTCGGCTAGCGGATTTACTTTCCGCATCTCTTCGATCAGATCGTTTTGCAAGGTTAATTCTTCCAGTTGCTGTGAATAATAACCAATAATGATCTTTGTTCCCCAAAGGATCTTCCCGGATAGTTCGCGAATGTCTCCGAGAATAGTCTTAAGAAAAGTAGTTTTCCCAGTGCCGTTTCCTCCGATCACGCCAAGACATTCACCGCGATGAAGTAAAAAATCCAAATTTTCAGCAAGTGTTACTCCGGGATATCCGATCGAAAGATCTTCAACAGCTAAAACATTCGCACCCGTCCGTTCAACACTCTTCAAATTAAAACTGCCGCTTCGGTCATCCGATTTGACGTTTTCGAGACGGTCCATCCGCTCAAGCAAAGTGCGGCGCGATTTCGCCTGCTTTGTTTTTTGACCGGCTAAATTTTTGCGTATAAAGGCTTCGGTCTTTTTGACGTACGCCTGCTGATTCTCATATTCGCGCTGACGCTGTTCTTTCTGAAGCTCTGATTCAACGACGTAATGTGAGTAATTGCCCTTATAAGTAAACGCTTTTCCGTTTTCGACCTCGACGATCCTGTCGCACGTCTTATCCAGAAAATATCGATCATGACTGATCACAACGTACGATTTTTCGTACGCACCAAGATATTCCTCGAGCCATTCTACAGTTTCAACATCCAAATGGTTTGTCGGCTCGTCAAGCAAAAGGATATCAGTGTCGGAAAGCAAAAGCCGCGCCATTCCTAATCGGTTCTTTTGTCCGCCCGAAAGTTTATCAGTTTCCATTGACCACGTTTCTTTGGAAAATCTCAGTCCAAGCAAAATCGATTCGGCACGCGCGGTGTATTCAAATCCTCCTTCCCGTTCAAACTCAGTTTGGAGATCCGAGTATTCTTCAAGAATTTCTTCGGTCGCATCTTCCGTCATGAGTTTTTCAAGATGCCGCATTCGCGCCTCTATGTCATGCAATTTCTTAAACGCCGACAGAGCGGCGGTATGAACGGTCTCGTTTTCGCTAAAATCGATGTGCTGCTCAAGCAACCCAACTTTTAAACCGTTCATTTTTGACACATCGCCCGAATCCGGGGATTCCTCACCCGTGATCAAACGAAACGCAGTAGTTTTGCCCGCACCGTTTCGTCCGACCAAGCCGACCTTTTCCTGAGGATTGACCTGAAACGAAACACCGGAAAGCACTTCGTTTCCGCTGTATGATTTGTAAATATTTGAAAGTCTAAAAAGCATTTCTAATCAATTTACCGCATAAAAAAAAGGCGGGCAATCCCGCCTTTTAGAGCCATTAAAGATGCTCACTATTTCTTTTCCGTATTCGCGTTCGAATCCGCACCTGGTTTTGCCGCCGTATTAGATGAGGTCGCATCAGTTTTCTTAGCGTCATCCTTTGGAGTTTCAGCGTTTGCATTTGCGTTTGTGTTGGCGTTTGAATCTGCCGCGGAATTTGTGTTTGCTTCAGCAGTATTCGAATTCGCTGCCGGCGCTGGAGTCGCAGGTCTGGCACCGCTTAGTTCATTCGGATTTTCAACCACCTTCTTCGCGAGCAGATTGTCGATCTTCGCTTCGTTCATTGCGATCGCTGCATAAGAAGCACTCAGGATCTGTTTTCGCGTATTTACAAGCGAATCCGTGATTTGCTGACGAACACCAGGACTTTCGAGCGTTAGATTTTCATCCTTATCATTTCTCTCTTGAAGCTTGAAAATGAATGCTCTTCCCTCGACATTCATCGGACCCGCTATTTTCCCGATCTGGAAATTGGGATCCATGAATCCAGCAGCCAATTGCGGGTACCGCTGCTTAAGCTCATCTTCGCCGAAGTATCCGAAATCACCACCGCGAACTTTGCTCGGGTCTTCGCTTTTTTCACGAGCAACCGTTGCAAAATCAGCCCCCTGATTCAATTGATCGACGATCTCTTTCAGCTTCAAATTTGTCGACGCTTCATCAATTGTTGTGTCGTCTTCACTTGTCTTTCGGGGATCAACCACGATAGCAGCCAATTTTACGCCGCGTTTCTTTACAAATGCTTCTTTATTACCGTTGTAAAATGCTTCGATCTCACTATCCTTCGGCGGTTCAACTTTGCCTGAGATCTTATCAACAAGTTTTTGGATCGAAAGCTGTCTCTTCATTTGATTGCGAAGCGATTCTTCTGTTTCACCGGCTTCCTTCATCTTTTTATCAAACTGTTCTTTTGAAGCCCCCGAATCGGTTTTCATTTTATTGAATGCCGCTGTAATCTCCTCGGGTGTCGGGATCGTATTCTCAGCCTCAGCCTTTTGAAACAAAACTTCTTGCTGAATAAGCTGTTCCAATACCTGCAGGCGGGCTTGTGTTAATTCAAGCTGTGACAATTTGCTTTCTTGTCCCTGTGCCTGTTGTTTGATCATCCGCTCAACTTCTTCCATTTTAATCGCCGTTCCGTTTACGGTCGCAGCAACCTCATTTGGATCAGGTATCTGGCTAGTTCCACCGGGTTTTGGATCACCGGGGCATCCGGTTAAAATTAAAGAAAATGTTGCCAAAACGGCAATTGTTAAGAACTTAAAAAAATTAGTTTTTCGCACTGTGGCTATTCGCTCCTTGAAAAATTTTGTACTATTGCTTGATTAACTCAGTTATATTTGTTATAAATCTTGTTTTTGAGTTTGTAAACAAACTCCTTGGTTTCATACCTCGTAATTTTTTCGGAGGCATAGTAATGGCTAAAAAATGTGAAATTTGCGGAAAAGGTCCGATGTTCGGAAATAACGTTTCTCACGCAAATAATAAAACTCGTCGTCGGTTTAATCCAAATCTGCAGCGTATCCGTGTCCAACTTCCAAACGGCGGAGTTAGCAGAAAGAAAGTTTGCACCCGATGCATTAAATCGGACAAGATCGTAAAAGCTGTTGCGGCGGCGTAGACTTAGATAATTAAGTAACTTTATAGGTTGCCAAGTGTCAATTCTAAATTGATGCTTGGTTTTTCTTATTGAACTACCGCAATACAATCTATTTCGACACGCGCGTTTTTGGGCAATGCCGCGGCTTGAACTGTTGCGCGAGCTGGTGCGTCTTCCACAAAATACTCGCCGTAAACTCCATTCATCACCGAAAAGTCATTCATATCGGCTAAAAAGACCGTCGTCTTCACAACGTTGCCGAGGTTCGTCCCCGCAGCTTCAAGAACTGCCTTTAAATTCTTCAATACCTGATGAGTTTGCTCCGAAACATCATCGGAAACAAATTCTCCTGTACTTGGATCGATCGGGATCTGCCCGGATACGAAAACCTGATTCCCGGTCTTCACGGCTTGAGAATATGGTCCGATTGCCCCGGGAGCATTTTCTGTTGAAATTATTTCTTTACCCAATTTACGATTCCTTCCTTTTAATTACTCAAACAAAAGGCGAATTCTAACAGAATTGCATGCAAAAAGAAAGTTTGTATCCTCTGC
>JBGTEI010000477.1:0-4354 GCA_041747875.1 Pyrinomonadaceae bacterium
AAGAAGTTTTTACTTCATGTCGGACGGACAGGCTTTTCACAGGGTCTATTCTATGATTGGAGATACGATCAAAATGGCGATGCGAAATCAGACTTTGTACTAAATGATCCAAAATACGACGGCGCAACAATTCTAATCGGCGGCGATAATTTCGGTTGCGGTTCGTCCCGCGAACACGCTCCGTGGGCTCTTTTGGAATATGGGTTTAAGGTCATCATTGCCCCGAGTTTTGCCGACATCTTCTATAACAACTGTCTCAAAACCGGCATTCTTCCGGTTGTCTTGAGCGAACCGAAGATCAACGAGATAATCGACAAGATAAACCATCGAGAAAAATACACACTTGAAATAGATATAAGCAAAAAATCGATCACCGATGGTGAAGAGCTCAATGAAAATTTTGAACTTGATAACTTTCGTCAGTATTGCCTGTTAAACGGGTTTGACGATATAGATCTCACACTGATCAACGAACCTGATATTGCGCAATACGAGATTTCCCGGTCTAACGTATTCACGAATCCATAAAGTCCTTATATCTAACTCCTTTGGCGATTCGGGTTTGCAATTTACAACGCCGCAAGTTACCATAAATCGAAAAAATAAGCCGTGTTTGGTGGTTTTTTTGGCCTCGAAAAGCTAATGTTTTAATTGGATTATTTATTCGAAATTATGGGGTTTTCAACAACTGCAATTCACGCCGGCAACGAACCTGAGAGTACAACAGGCTCGGTAAGCGTACCTATTTTTCAAACATCTACCTACGCTCAGGTTGCCTTGGGGGAGCACAAAGGCTACGAATATGCCCGCACTCAAAACCCTACCCGATCAGCGCTCGAAAAAAACATTGCGGCACTGGAAGGTGCGGAATTTGGTTTTGCATTTGCCTCGGGAATGTCAGCGATAGACGCATGTTTGAAGCTCGTAAAGGCCGGGGATCATGTGATACTGGGAGACAACACTTACGGTGGAACGTTTAGACTTTTTGATAAAGTTTTATCGCACTATGGCGTCGAGTTTGATCTTGTTGATACGACAGATATTCATAAGTTAGAAGAAGCCTTCAAACCAAATACAAAAATGGTATTCGTTGAAACGCCGACGAATCCGGTCATGAGCGTCACGGATCTGAAAGCTGTTTCGGACATTTCGCATTCTCAGGGCGCAAAGGTGGTCTGCGATAATACGTTTATGTCTCCGTATTTCCAAAGACCAATAGAGCATGGCGTTGACATTGTGGTTCACTCAACGACAAAGTACTTAAATGGTCACTCTGACAGCGTAGGCGGCTTCGTCGCAGTTTCAGATGAAAAAGATGCAGAGTTGATCGGTTTTATTCAAAACACGGTCGGTGCGATACTTTCACCGTTTGATTCGTTTTTAGTTCTGCGCGGAACAAAGACACTTGCTGTTAGAATGGAAAAGCACGACGAAAACGGCAGAGCGGTCGCAAACTTTTTAGCAGAACATCCAAAGGTAACAAAAGTAAATTACCCCGGTTTGGTCTCACATCCGCAGCATGAAATTGCTAAACGGCAGCAAACCGGATTCGGTGGTATGGTATCTTTTGAAACAGATTCATTTGAGTCCGCAAAAAAAGTTTTGGAGAGCGTCAAGATTTGTACGTTAGCTGAAAGTTTGGGTGGTGTTGAAAGTTTAATATCACATCCCGCAACCATGACTCACGCGGCAGTTCCTGAAAAAACGCGTGAAGCGTTGGGAATTACTGATAGACTGGTTAGAATTTCTGTCGGAATTGAAGATAAAGAAGATATAATTTTAGACTTAGATAAGGCTTTAAATTAGGTTACAATTTCTAATTCCATTGATGCTTATTTCAATTTGGGAAAATAACCAGAAATTAGACCGTAATTAATATGTTGATTGTTGAAGCACACGCCACTTCTCATGTTGGACGCGTCCGAAAGGGCAACGAGGATAATTTCCTTTTGCTCAATGTTTCGAAGTCTGAAACATTGACAAGCTCTCAGGAACCGGAAAACCTGATAATTGAATCAAGAAAATTTGAGATCGATCCCCGCGGAATCGTATTGGCTGTATCTGATGGTATGGGCGGAGCACTTGCGGGTGAAGTTGCAAGTAAAATGGCAGTCGATACGGTCGGCAAAGCTCTTTTAGACGACGATCCTGAGAAAACTATCTCGCCGGATACTTTTGGCGAAACGCTCGTTGGAAAACTTTACGACGCGACGGTTTATGCGAATCACCTGATCCACCAGCAGGGTCGCGACCCCGAATTTCAAGGTATGGGAGCGACATTTACCGGCGTTGCTATAAGTCCGGATGAAGTCGATCTTGTCCAGGTCGGTGACAGTAGGGTTTATTTGATCAGAGGCGGAAGTATCTATCAGATCACTAAGGATCAATCACTCGTTCAGCAGTTAATTGATTCAGGTCAGATCTCAGCTGAGGAAGCGGAAACGCATGCGTTAAAGAATGTGATACTCCAAGCTCTCGGCGCACAGAATGAAATTTATCCGGTTGCCGCACGTCTAGTTCCGCAGCGTGATGATCTGCTGCTCATTTGCAGCGATGGATTATCGAATAAGGTAGAAGGTTTAGAAATGCAGCGAATCGTTTTCGAACATCTTGATGATCTGAAAATGGCGTGTGCTGAATTGATCAAACTGGCTAACGAAAACGGCGGAGAAGACAATATTACTGTGATACTGGCAAAACTGACCGGAAGCAGTTTGCCCGAGCCGACGGACGATGAGGTCCAACTGGAAATGCTTTCACCGCAAAGTATTCACGATACGGCTGATCAAGACACGGCTGAAATAATATAACGTCTTTACCGAAATATTGCTTATCCCTCGTCTTTCCAGCCGCGTAATTCCGTACCGGCTTTACGAACATAAAGTGATGTTCCTTCGACACGGACAATTTCGACCTTATCCCCTTCGTTTAAAAACAAATCTTCATTTACCGGAAATGCTTTCCAATTCGTGCCGAAGGCATTTACCGTAGCTGCATTTAATGCCCCCTTGCTCGCCTTCTTTACCGTTCCTATCTGTCCCGGCAAAGTTTCAATGCCACTTTTTAAACGCTCTCCGTCATTATGCGGGTAGTAATTTTCAAAAATTGTCCGCGACATCACCGTTAAAGCGGTTGAGACAACAGCAAATACTATAAACTGCCCGAACATCCCAACACCGAGGTAGGCGGCAAGCGCCGCAACGGCTGCGCCGATTCCAAACCAAAAAAGCACAAACCCCAGTGTAAAAACTTCGGCGATTATGAAGAAAACTCCAAGAATCGCCCATAATATCCATGCAAATTGTTCCATTAATATCCTCGGTCAATGCCAATACTTAAACAGTATCTCAAGTATTTTGAGATTTGTCATTCACTACCTTTCCAAGAGGTAATAACCTCTTTGGACATCTAAAAAAAAGCGTGCTAATCTTTTTCGAGTATGTGCTGGGGTGGCGGAATTGGTAGACGCACAGGACTTAAAATCCTGTGTCCCTTGTGGACGTGCGGGTTCGACCCCCGCCCTCAGCACCAATCAGATCAATAAGTTAGGGGTATCGGATGACGATGCCCTTTTTCAATTTAAGATTTCAGATTTCTAATCCCGGATTTGGACTTTGGACGTTGGACGTTGAACCTTGAATTTAAAAGAACTCCGAACTCCGAACTCTGAACTCTGCCCCCCACCCGATCTCTATCATTCCCAAAAGAAGCGGTTTTTTATGGCTTCTATTTTCGGCCGATCAAATGTTTAAATGCGCCTGAAAAACAATTTCTGGAAACTCTAAGAGATTTAACCTTTTGTAATAACATAAGTTAGACTTTAGGCGCTCAGAGTCACCCAGGTTTGTTTTGTCGGTGGAATGGCTTTTGTACATCCAGAATCAGTCGGCAGTAACCAATTGATCTTGGGAGACTCTGAGGAAGCGATTATTGGATTTTGCGATTGCCGCTTACTATCGATGATTTCGGAGTTGGCTACCCTTAGATCCGCAATATCTAAAGATTCTCGGCTTACAAATGATCTGGTGTACTGATCCGATATCGGATGTACGATCGTTTCTTAAGTTACAGAATAATCCGCTTACAAAGTCCAGCTGACGAAACAATAGACCGGTTGAATTTCTCGATCAGTTTTCTACACGCCCTCTGTTTGATATGGTCAAGTTTTTCCAGACACGAATCTATCGCATTCCTCCTTATTTAAGCTGCGACCCGTTGGGTCGGATTGTTTTCGATCGCAACGGTGTGCGCTGAGATCTTTGTTTTCTGTTTTTTGAAAGTTTCCGCAAACTTGTTTGGCGACATATTGCCGATCGACGAATGCGGCCTGCGACTGTTGTAGTACCCTTCGGTA
>JBGTEI010000478.1:0-8036 GCA_041747875.1 Pyrinomonadaceae bacterium
GAATTACACGTGAAATAAAATAAGCGTGTTGTTAACAAAAAAAGCGGAAGGGGCTTGATCCTTCCGCTTTTTTTATTGTTGAATACCAAAAGTTTATTCACTTCCCTGGGGTTGTTCCGGCAATTGGAGTCCTTGCGGAAAATTCGGGATCTGCGGCTGATTCTCCTGATTTGCTTTATCAAGCTTCGCGATCGCATCCTTGTAAATCTTGATATCGCCTTTCTTTTCCATAGCGAGTTTACGGGAAGCGAGGAAATCAGAGAATACACGCATGCGTTTTTCATTGAGCTTCGTTCGAACCATCTGCTCGCGTTCCTTCGGGAAGTTTTCCATATTTGCTTCCTCGCGGCTGTTGACCCCTACAACAAACCAATTGTCTCCCACCTTGACCGGCTGTTTGGTGATCTCGCCCGGTTTGAGAGCAAACACTGCATCTTCAAGCGCTTCCGAGGTTGTCGCACTCGGACCTCCGCCGAGCGGCGAGCCGAGGATAAAGTCTTTCGCTTCCTGCGCCTCTAAACCCTCACTTTTAGCAGAGGCGCTCAGATCGCTTGCCGAAGAAGATTCTGAAGCGATTTTTTTGGCGATCTTATCTACTTCTTCGCGGGCTTTCTTTGCCTTAACTGCTTCAACTACCTGACTTCGAACCTCATCAAATTCGGCTTCCCGCGGATCTTTTTTCCCAACCAGCATCGGTATCGCAAATCCACCCGGGATCGGGATCTTATCACCGACATCGTTTACTTTGTTGAGGGATAAAATTCCTTGTTCAAAATCTTGTGAGATGCCGAGTTTATCGATCTCGTCACCGGGCTTAACAAATCCTGTTTCGCGGATCATATCGGCAACATTCATGTTTGTCTGCGAAGCAAACTCTTCAGCTACCTTTTGAGGATCCTTCGATTTTTTCAGACTCTCAGACGCCTTTGTCGCAAGCGCCGCATTTGCTTCGTACGCTTTACTATTTCTGCGGCTGACTTCGATCTCTCTTTTCGTATCTTCAAATGGTTTTGCAACAGATTGACCGCGGCGCAAAATATAATAATTACTTCCGAATTTTAACGGCTCGGTAAATTCGCCTTCTTTCATAGAAAGAATTCTTTGATAAGGATCGGTCGGGTTATTCGGATTTTCCCGAACCAGCCCTTCAACCTTACCGCCGTTCAACGCGGTCGAAGGCTTTTCCGATTGACCTTTTGCGACTTCGCCAAATTTGTCCTCTGTGATCGTTTCTCCGGATTTTTTCAACGTCTCAATGATCTCATTCGCTTTTTGCAGAACCTGTGCATCATCTTCCGGTTTATTAACCCGCAAGACGATCTCCTGGACCCGCATACCCGCCTGCTTTTTGTCTGCCGGAAGCTTGTCATATGCGGCTTTCAACTCTTCATCCGTAAACTTTAAGGTTTCACCGATTTTGGCAGTTTCAAAGAATACATACTTGATCTTTTTCTGCGGGCTGCTTATGTAATAGCTCTTTTTGTTCTTTTCAAAATAGTCTTTTAATTCCGCATCCGTCGGAGTAATATTCTCGGTCAGATCTGCCGTATTTACCGGAACATAAGTGAGATTAAACTTTGTATTCCGACGCTTATAATCGTTCAATATCTCTTCTTCAGAAACGCGGACTCCGGCAGTAACATAAGCAATTAGCTTCTGTCTGCTGATCGAATCACGGATCGATTCTTCATAAGCCGAAATGCTTCCAGCCTGCTGGATCGCATTTTGTTCATATCGCTTTTTATCAAACGGCTGGCCGTCGGGCGATTGATTGGCTTCGCGGATTTGGGTTGCAATTTCCTCGTCCGTAGCCGTCAATCCGAGTCTCGCCGCTTCGATCCGAACGATCTTTTCCTGGATCATACTTTCAAGCAGATAGCTTGTCGGGAGAATCTGCGGCTGGCTTTGCCTCAGGCGTTCTTGCAGCATCGCGATATCGCCGATCGTGATCCTTTCACTTCCGACGGTCGCCGCGATCTCGTCGCTTCGGGTCAGGTTTTCCTGAACACCGCCCGAAGGCGAATAGAAAAGGACCAAACTTAGAACCAAAATGAACGCAAAGAGCAAGATAACAAAGTTTCTTGTTCTTTCAACTTTTCTGAAGAACTTTAGCATTGAATAAACACCTTAAATTTGTAATTTGTAATTTTGATAGAAGGTTTAATTTCTATATTTATTGCAATCCGCAATTTTACCAATCAACTCGGCAAAAGTAAAAGCAACGCGTTCCCACACCACCTAATTAAAAAGCCATTCGATCTTTTACAATTTCCTGAATTTGCTTGTATCTTAATGGGATATGAGCGTTGAATACCAATTTTGGCACTGGCTCGTCTTTTTTGCGATCGTCTTATCAGCGCTTTTTGTTGATATCGGAATCGTAAACAGGAAGGCTCATGCGCCAAGCAGGAAAGAAACGATCATATGGAGCATTGTCTGGGTTTCGATCGCGTGTATATTCGGCGGATTTGTTTTATGGGAATTTGGAACATTTAAGGGAAAAGAGTATTTCACCGGATATTTGATCGAATTATCGCTCTCTGTAGATAATTTATTTGTTTTTCTCCTGATCTTCAGTTTCTTTAGAGTTCCGAAAGAGTTTCAACACCGCGCACTATTTTGGGGAATTTTTATGGCCCTTGTTCTGCGTATGGCAATGATATTTGCCGGTGCTCAACTTGTCGAACAATTTGAATGGATACTCTATATTTTCGGCGTGTTCCTGATCTATACAGGGTTAAAGATGTTTGGCGACGATGATTCGTTTGATCCGGAGGGCAGTCCGATAGTTCGTATGAGTACCAGGTTCATACGGATAACCAACAAGTATGAAGAAGAAAAATTCTTCACGCTTGTCGACGGAAAGCGAAGCGGCACGCTTTTACTTCTCGTATTGATTGTCATAAATGTCGCGGATCTTGTGTTTGCCGTCGATTCAATTCCCGCTATTTTCGGGATCACCACAGATCGATATATAGTTTATACGTCAAATATATTCGCGATACTCGGATTGCGAACTTTCTTTTTCTTACTCGCGGACATGGCAGACCGCTTTCACTACCTCAAGTATGGACTTGCTTTTGTACTGAGTTTTATCGGCGCGAAAATGCTCTTGCCACTTTTAGCGGAAGGCGCAATAATGGTGATGGGTGATAGCCATTCGGCATTCGCGGATTTTGTTCATCGATTTCATAACGGCGACTTTAAGCAGGAGTTTATTAATATTTTGCTCGGAGTAGTTACCGGAACAATAATCTTATCGATAATTATATCGCTGATCATTCCTCAATCCGGGGAAACGGAGGAAGTGAGACTTGTAAATACTCTTGATCAGGAAACGGATGCAGAGTAGCGATTGACGTTTGTCTGACGCAGAAAGCTTACTTGTTTGCTATCCCACGAATCTTCTACGCAAGCTGGCAAAATAGAATGGATAACAATTTTCGCAGATATTATGTCGAGTGGTGGAGTATTAGGAAAAGCACCGTTTACGCCATTGTTGCGATCATTGTGACATTACTTATTCTGATCGGAGGTATATGGTGGCTATGGCAAAACGATTGGGTAATAACGCCGCCGACTGAGGAGGCAGCTCCAAAAGACTCTGCAACAATTATTTCATTCGAAGGTAGCGTCCGGATAATCCGGGTCGCCACGCGTGTAACGGAACGAGTTACAAAATCAACTTTTGTCCAGGCAGGCGATACGGTACAAACGCAAGCGGACGGACGTGCCCAGATTCGTATGATCGACGGGTCGATCCTATCAGTAAGACCAAACAGTACAGTTGTTATTAGCGACAGCACATCGATCCTCGGCGGAACCAGCGTTCGTGTAAAGCTTGATGATGGTCAGATCCGGGTCACGACGGAAAATCAGCCGGAGAGCTCAAATAATATTGTCGAGCTGAAAGAATCTCAGAATAAAATGGGGTCGCAAACCGAGGCGAGCTTTAATATCGATCCGGCTACGGATCGGGGTGAGATCAGGATAAATCGCGGCGGACTCGAAAGTGAAGTTGGTGGTAAAAAGGTCCAGGTTAATGAAAACGAATATCTTTCGATCGACAAGAACAAGATTGGGTCTAAGGAAAAACTTCTTGGAGCGCCGGTCTTAAAAGAACCTTCACCGTCACAGCAAATGTATTCAAATACGGGAGTAAATGTGACATTTGTTTGGACGGAGCCGGATAATTATCCGGAAGCGTCATACGACCTCCAGATAGCACAATCACCATTTTTTGTTTCCGGAAAGTTAAAGGTTGAACGCCCGTCACTTAAGTCTACCCGACTTGCAATAGGTAATCTTCAGCCCGGGACATATTTTTGGCGCGCGCGCGCTTCCATAAGTTCAGGACAGGTAAGTGAATGGAGCGAACCATCCAAGTTTACGATCATTAATCAGCGCGGATCGTCCGGTATCGCGGTCAGTGATTGGAAGGTAGAAAGTGTCGGCGGCGGCGTCTATATTGTAAAGGGAACTACTAAACCGGGAGCGACCGTTACGATCTTAGGACGCGAAACGTTTGCCAAATCAGACGGTACTTTTCAACTGCAAGTATCCACATCGGCATCGTCGGTTTCCGTCAATATCGCGGACGAAAAGGGAAATCGCAGCGTTCCGACGATATCGCTCAAAACCGGAAAAGTCATCAAATAGAGCTAGTCGAGTATTTCCGCACCACTACGTTTTTGCTTGATACCTAAATAACACGCAGACATGAGAATGAAAGTGATCCAAATTAGATCAGCAAGAAAGAGATGTCCGAGCTGCATTATTATCGGAGCAAGCATGAAAAGGGTAGCGGCACCAAATAATAGCTGAAATAAAACGAGTCCGGTATGTGCATTTGCAAAGTTCTTGAGCCAAATGTTCTCAGGCGCTTTTTTCTTGACCCATCCGGCTAAGAAGATCAAAAACACTCCGATCAGAATTGAAAGAATAGGATGGCTGATCCGCAGTCTGAGAAGCGCATGAGAAGTTCCTGAAAAGTCTTGTTTCAGTCCTTCAGCCAAAGTCTCAACAGGGAAAAGCATACCTGACAATGCAGCAAGCGAACCGCTCGTGCCGATCAGCAGCATTCCGATTATGGCAGCACCCATCAATGATAAAGCATTCCACTGATTCGCGATGCGTAGTCTTTTTCCGCCGCTGCCGAGCCAGGCGGTCAGGCTAAGCGCAGCCAACAGGATAAATGTGTTTATAAGATGGGCTATAGCCCAAAAGGGTCGGGCGTACGTCAAAGCAACAGCGGTGTTTCCCGTCAAAACCAATCCGGCCCCGATCAATGCTTCCGTAACGATAAAGACAAATGAAACGGCTGCAAATTTTCTAACCTGATCGGACTTTTCGAATTTCCTGAATGCCCAAATAACGAGGATCAGAACGACGAAAAAGTCGATTCCGCTCATTATCCGGTGCGAGAATTCAATTATGGTCTTGAGCTGAGGAGCCGATGGAATAACCTCGCCGTGACACGTTAGCCAATACTGTCCGCACCCGTCGCCGGATTTCGAAGCACGAAGAAACACGCCCCAAATTATTACGATCACGTTATAAGCAAGGGCAAACCAAACGTATTTTGCAAACATTGTAAGTTTCATTTAGTCAGGCGGTCTGATAAATTGAACATATAAACTGAGGGTATCACCAGATTCCGGAATGACAAACTGAAACGTTATTAGAAATACTTGATGGAGATCGAACACTTTTTTATCTGTCCGTATTGCTGGCAGGAAATATCTGTCGTCCTCGATCTGTCGGTAGATGAACAGACTTACATTGAGGATTGCGAAGTCTGCTGCCGCCCGATCCAGCTACGTTATAGTACGTCTGAATCGGAACTCAAATCGTTCGAAGCTATGGAACAATGAAGTATATTACCTGGATAATTTTGATCGCCGTCGTTTTTGCCAATGGAATCAAAGCAGAATCACCGTACGTCTTGATCCTCGGAACGGCCCAGGACGCCGGCGTCCCTCAGATCGGTTGCGCGACGCCTTTTTGCAAGCGGGCTTGGAAAGACAAAAAGCTTTGGAGAATGGTTTCTTCCATTGCATTAGCAGACCCGGACACGGGAAAGCGCTGGATCTTTGACGCGACGCCCGACCTCCCCGAGCAATTTCAACTACTAAAAGAGCAGACCCGAGATTTTTCGAATAGACTTGACGGGGTATTTCTGACACATGCCCATATCGGTCACTACACGGGGCTCATGTATTTTGGCCGGGAGTCAATGGGGGCAAGATCAATGCCTGTATTCGCGATGCCGCGAATGACGGCGATGTTAAGGGAAAATGCTCCCTGGTCACAACTCGTCGAACTTGAAAACATTTTGATAAACCCGATCGCGGATCAAGTCGCGATACAAATTACCGAACGCATATATGTCAAACCCTTTATCGTTCCGCATCGGGATGAGTTCTCAGAGACCGTAGGTTACGAGATCGGTTTTAACGGCAGATCTCTTATATTTATTCCCGATATCGATAAATGGGAGAAATGGGATCAAAAGCTCGGAGACGTTGTTAAGGCGAGCGATTATCTTTTGGTAGACGGAACATTCTTTTCGGACGGCGAAATTCCGAGGCCGATCAGCGAGGTCCCTCATCCTTTCGTATCGGAAACTATGAAAGAGCTTGAAAGTCTTCCGTTAAATGAAAGACGCAAAGTTCACTTCATCCATTTCAATCATTCAAACCCACTAATTCAAGGGAATTCCCGGGTTTTGGAAACCATAAAGAAAAAAGGGTTTAATATTTCCTATCAGGGACAGATCATTAGATTCTAGGATTCAGGATCAACAATGAAGAAAGAAGCAATCAGCAAATTGTTAGTTGAAAATGGGTTTGTGGATTCGGAGGCAAAGGCAAAAGCGCTTGTCATGTCAGGTGTCGTATTAGTAAATGAGAAACGGGTCGAAAAATCTTCAGAGCGGTTTCGATTTGAAGATCCAATACGAATAAAGGGTTTGACCGAGGCTTCAAAGTACGTAAGTCGCGGCGGGTTGAAATTGGAAAGCGCTCTCGACGAGTTTAATATATGCCCAGACGAATATATCTGCCTTGATATTGGTTCGTCAACCGGGGGATTTACAGATTGCCTGCTGCAGCGCGGGGCTAAAAGGATTTTTGCAATCGATGTTGGAACGAATCAATTAGTTTGGGAATTGAGGAACGACCCGCGGGTCGAAGTTCGGGAGCAGGTCAATGCGCGATATCTTAAAAGAGAAGATTTTGATGAGCTTTTTGATCTGATCGTGATGGATGTTTCGTTTATTTCTGTCACGAAGATCATGGAGCGACTGATCCCGCTGCTAAAGGAATCCGGACGGATCATTACACTGATAAAACCGCAGTTTGAGCTGCCGAAAAATGATGTCGGAAAGGGCGGTATTGTGACCGATCCCTTAAAACATGCTGCTGCCGTCGATAAGGTCAATGAATTTGTAACAGGACTTAGCCTAGGTGTTTTGGGCTTGATCGAATCGCCTATTTTAGGAGGCGGCGGAAATAAGGAATTTCTGGCTTTGTATGAAAGAAACTGAAACAGAACCGGACCGGAAAACGAACGAAAAATTTGTCGAAGGGATCGATTTCTATTTTGAAGGCGGCTATATGGTGCTTACGGAAAAATTCCTTCGCCAGCGCGGCTATTGCTGTGATAATGGATGCCGTCACTGCCCTTATCCAAAACCTGCAGCAGCCGGATCAAAGTAAAAAGGTTTCCAGTTCTTCTTCCGCTTCCGATACATTTGCATTGACTAAGGTTTCAGGTTTCGGCGCGCGCGAGATCGTAACCGGCGCTTCGGGAGAACAGCAGGCAGTGATCAACTTTTCGTAATCATTTCGCATTTGGTGTGACTCAGCCAACCGGTTAAGCGTCGTATCTACGATATTTCGAAGATGTTCGTCTTCAGGCATGCTGAGTTTATAGTGCATCCATTTTCCGTCGCGCCTTGTTTCGACCAACCCGGTTTTTCGCAAATAAGCAAGATGCCTCGAAATTTTAGGCTGACTTTCGTCAAGTGCCTCAAC
>JBGTEI010000479.1:0-4094 GCA_041747875.1 Pyrinomonadaceae bacterium
TGGACTTACAAATACGAAGAAGCAGCCCGGAAAGGCGCTGCAGGCGTTATTTTGATCCATACGACCGAAATGGCAGGTTATCCATGGCAGGTAGTAGAAACCTCGTTTGGCGGAACTACGAAGTACGATATCGCCCGCAGCGCTGACAGCAAAGCGCCGTTTTTGCAGTTTAAGGCATGGATGAAAGATTCGAGTGTGATGGAATTTATCAAATTTTCCGGCATGAGTTTGGGTGATCTGATGAATAAGGCGAAATCCAGGGATTTTCGGCCGGTAGATCTGAATGCGAAAGTCAGCGTCAATCTAAAAGCGAAGTTGGAGCGGGTTGATTCAAATAACGTCGTCGGAATATGGGAAGGAAGCGACCCGAAATTAAAGGATGAATATGTCATCTACACAGCGCACTGGGATCATCTGGGAGTCGGAAAACCGAACAAGGACGGAGACACGATCTATAACGGTGCACTTGATAACGCTTCTGGCGTCGCGCAGGTTTTAGCGGTTGCCGATGCTTTTACAAAGCTGCCGAAAAAGGAACAACCGAAGAGATCGCAGGTATTTTTGTTTGTTACTGCCGAAGAACAGGGCTTGCTTGGTTCGGAATTTTACTCAAGAAATCCGATCTTTCCGTTAAATAAAACGGCGGCAGATATCAATATCGACGGCGGGAATTTCTACGGCAAAACTAACGATTTTGGCGCTTTGGGTTCGGAAAGGTCTTCGCTTGGGAAATTTGTAAATGAAGAGCTTGCAAAGCGAAAGATGAAATTTGCGACGGATCTGCATCCCGAACAAGGTTCATTTTACCGGTCAGATCATTTTCCTTTTGCAAAAGTGGGAGTTCCATCTTTAAGCATACGCGGCGGGTCCGATTTTATCGGGCAACCAAAAGATTTTGCAGAAAAACTTTTTGCCGATTTCAACAAGAATCATTACCATCAGCCGTCCGATGAATTTCGCGAAGATTGGCGGTTTGACGGAATGGTGCAAATGCTCGATGTTGTAATGGCGATCGGAATGAGAGCGTCTAACGAGAATGAATTACCGGCGTTTTATCCGGGTGATGAATTTGCCAAGGCGCAGCCCGATCGTAAGTAACTGTCTCGCTCTAAATCACGGGGCGTAACGCCATGATTTAGAGCGGTTTCTATGCACTAGTTCTTCTTCTTATTTCTTCTCCAGGATAACCAAAATCAACCCAATCATTATTTTCGTTAATTTCTACTTTCAATTTGTTGCCTAACCAGTTAGTAATTTTTGAAACACGAGATTCGTTCAAATTAAGTAGCGTAAGGTTTTCAATGAGTTCGAGCAGGATCTCTTCCTTAGTTTCCTTCATGTAGAACTCGATATGTTCAATTGAGAATTCTCGTCCGCCAAATTCAAGAGAAACAAAAATGTATTGTCCGGACTTCAAAATTTGCACAAAGAAACGTGATCAATTTTCTTGACAGTGAATTCGAACAAATCTTGGCCTTCAACGAAAGGTATGTTCGTTTTCGCTCTGACTATTTCTATTTCGGGTAGTCTAATATCCATTCTAGCGTGCACATTGACTCAAAACCGATTTTCTTACGGTTTGAGTTTCGTTAATCTGTCTAGCCTTCTACTTTCTTAAGATCTTCTCCATCGCCTTACCCTTTGCCAGTTCGTCGATCAGTTTGTCCAGGTATCGGATCTTCTGCATAAGCGGATCTTCGATCTCTTCTACGCGATAGCCGCAAATTACGCCTTTGATCAATGAGACATTTGGATTTAGCTGCGGTGCTTCGTTGAAAAAAGTTTCAAAATCAGTTCTATTTTCGATCAGTTGGTCGAGTGCGTCTTGATCGTATCCGGTTAACCAGCAAATAATTGTATCTACTTCTTCCTTGGTTCGGCCTTTTTTCTCCGCTTTGGTTATGTAATGCGGATAGACACTGGCAAACGATGTGGTGAAAATTCTGTGTTTTTTCATATTTTAGCGTCTAGCTTTTCGTGCTGATTAAGTTTGAGAGTATGAAAGTCCAATTTGTAATTAACTCCGCGCATTTTACCTTTTAAATCTGAATTCAAGAAATAAGTCGAAGCCGCCGTTAGTCAGATCGAAAATGAGATTTTGTAAGTGCTCAATGGCAAATGGGTGGTTGTTGGTTTAAAATGGCACGTTGGTGGTTATCCTCATTTTCTTTGAGCGGTTGATGACTAGAAGCGTTGAACCACCCCGTCAGTCGAAGCGACTGCCACCCTCCTTTGAAAGGAGAGGAGTGTGTATTTAGTGAACTTAACTATAATCTTTTTACAAAATTAGAATGAAGACTTTTTATACTACAACCCCGATCTACTACGCCAATTCCTTGCCGCATCTCGGGCACCTTTACACAACGACGGTTGTCGATGTCGTAAACCGCTACAAAAAACAACGCGGGTTTGACACCTATTTTCTTACCGGAACCGATGAACACGGCATCAACATTCAGCGCGCAGCCGAAGAAAACAAGCGGACGCCGCAGGAACAGGTTGATTTTGTTGCAAACGGATTCAAGAAACTGCTTGCGGATTTCGGTTTGAATACCGAAAACGGCGGATATGACGTTTTTATGAGGACGACGAATCCTTTTCACTATCAAGGTGTGCAGAATTTCTGGAAAAAAATGGCTTCGAATACGACGCCAAAAGGGAATTCGACGATCTTTAAGGATTTCTATAAAGCATGGTTTTGTGCCGCGTGTGCTGAATTTAAGACGGAAACCGAATATGAGATTCGGGACGGCGAGGAAATCCCGCGATGTTTGATACACGAAAAAATCCTTGACCGCGTTGAGGAAGAGAGTTATTTTTTCAGGCTTTCCGATTATGACGACGTATTGCTTGAAAGGATCGAAAGTGATCCGGACCTGGTTCGGCCCAAAGGAAGACGAAATGAGATCATCTCTTTTATTAAGAGCGGTTTACAGGATCTATCTATTTCACGTGATAAGAAAAATGTAAGTTGGGGCGTTCCGGTTCCTGATGATGATGAACACATTATGTACGTTTGGGTAGACGCGCTTTCAAATTACATAACGGCGATCGGTTTTGGAAATGAGGAACGTGCCGGAATCGGGTTTGAAAAGTACTGGCAAAATGCGCACCATTTTGTCGGAAAAGACATACTCAGGTTTCACACAGTATATTGGTTTTCGTTTCTTTTGGCCGCCGGACTCGAGCTTCCAAAAACGGTTTATGCACACGGAATGTGGCTCGATGGTGACGGCCGAAAGATGGGTAAAACATTGGGTAACGTGATAGAACCTAATGTATTACATGAACATTTTCAGACGGACGCACTTCGTTACTTTTTGCTCCGAGAAATGTCTTTTGGACAGGACGGGAAATTCAGTTACGAAAATCTGATCGAACGTGCCAACGCCGATCTCGCAAAAGGTCTCGGAAATCTTTCATCGCGGACCCTTTCGATGATAGATAAGTATCGCGAAGGGCTTATCCCGGACGGAACGATTCACGATGAAGGTTTTATTTATGCGAAAAGGGTTGGAGTAAGCCCTGATGAACAGGAACTTGTGTCAATTTTAGAGTTGGCACGCGACGAATATTTGCGAAAATTTGACGATTTCGACTTTAGTTCTGCACTTGAAACGCTCTGGAAGGTGATCTCGCGGATCGATAAAATGATCACCGAATCGGCGCCCTGGAATCTGGTTAAAGACGAAAATCAAAAAGAAACCCTAAACGCGGTTTTATATCGCGCAACCGAAACGCTTCGCTGGCTGTCCATATTGCTGCATCCGGTAATGCCGGAATCGACGAAGGAGATCTATTCACAGATCGGTTTAAGTGATGATATTTCAACACTTAATGGTGCAGACTTAAAGTGGGGAACGCTCGAAGCAGGACATAAGATCGGAGAGGCAAAACCGGTATTTCCGCGTCTTGACGGCAATAAGATTATGACGGCGATAAAAGAACAAACAGAAAAAGAAGAGAGGTCAGATGAAAAGGAATATATAGAATTTGACGATTTCGTGAAGGTTGAACTGAGAGTTGGTGAAGTATTGGAAGCGGAAAATGTACCGAAATCCGAAAAACTTTTGAAATTAAAGGTTGATCTTGGT
>JBGTEI010000480.1:0-6266 GCA_041747875.1 Pyrinomonadaceae bacterium
CAAAAGGTAGAAGGCAGGAAGAGGACGGGAATACTAAATTTGCGTGAACTCGAGGCGATCCGAAATGCAGCTCGTCCGAATCCTATTTTTATTGGCGAAAAACACATCGAAGTGGACATAAAACGGCAGGTGCTTTTTCTGGTCGACGAAAATGATATTGTCACACTTATTCTGCCCGTATCCACAGGCAACGACAAGGCATATTACCAAAATGGTGCAAGAGCGATTGCACACACACCTCGCGGAGTATTCAAGATCACCAGACAAATAAAAGGGATCCGCCGAGCACCGCTCGGCATTCTGTACCATCCAAATTATTTCCTGCGAGGTTTTGCGATCCACGGCAGCGATTCAATTCCCTTTTACCCGGCAAGTCATGGATGCGTCCGAATTCCCCGATATGCCGCGAAAGTTCTTAGCGATCTTGTTTCCGTTGGATTAGTGGTAATTATTCATGAAAATGACGGGAAGCGGCAGATCAACATTTATCAGCTCAATGAAAAACTTACGGCCGAAAATATTGGACCGGCAAATGCACCATGCACAACCGGGGTTATTGAATAAACGACTGTATCAACTACTTGTGAATTTCCGCATCGTTCGTATCGCCTGAAAAGCGAACATCGATCGTCGGTGTTTCAACTATTTGCAGCGTCGTAGAAGCAATTTCCACTTTGCCTTTCGATCTATTAAATTCGTCCAGTATTTTTGTAAAAAGCTTGTCTTTTGTCCGGCGTCTGAGCTTGAAATTAACGACATAACGCAGCGTAAATTCCATCCAGTTGTCGTTTCGCATGAGTGTTACGATCGGCTCGACCGTTGCGTCCTCAAGCAAAAACTGCTTCGAAAAGCCTTTCCACGCAGTATGCGCATTCTTTGAATATTCGCTGACGGTATCCGCCGCAACCTCATCTAAGATCGTCCGCGCCAAATGATGATCACTGCCGTATTTAACCGGAATCGTAATTTCATCCCATAGAAACGGAAATTCGCCGGAATAATTAAAGACCGGTTCTTTAAATATAAAACTATTGGCTACCCTGACGACCCTGCCGCTGTATAGATCGGCGCTCACCCATTCGCCGACTTCCATAAGTGTTGTTCGCAGGAAACTGACATCGATCACATCGCCCTTTATCCCGCCGAGCTGAACTCGGTCGCCAGGATTGTAAAACCCGGCAAATGTGATCGCAAACCAGCCGGCAAAACTTGCAATGACTTCCTGAAGTGCAAACGCGACCCCGGCACCGGCAACGCCAAGCGCTACGCTGAAGTTTCCCAAACGGTCGCTGAAAACAACCGCTATCAACAAAATTATCAGCGCGTAGCTGACAAAACTAATAAACTTCCTGAGCCGATAGCGCGAGTCAGTGGTTTTTACATACTTCGTGACCGAAGACCTCAGCAATCGGATACTACGATAACGATGATCAATCCGACGATCGCGATCGTCATTTTAGAATTAATCGGTTGGTTGAACCACTAGATCAGATATTCATACATAATTTGTCTTTCTTGAAAAAATCCTTACGCGACGCCGGATACAAAGATTCAAATCAATTCGCGTTCCACGTTTTGATATAGAAACCCTGATAGCGAATTCAGATCATGAAAAGTCGCGGATTTTAAGAGATACAACCTACCCAAAAAACACCATAGATCAAGATAGTTTGGCATGCCCATATCCGCAAAAACCTCGCAGTCGCGGGCTTGATAGTTCGCAGTTTAAACTCCGGCTGCTTGCCCTCAAGTTAAACGAACTCATAAATCTAAGCAAAATTTAGATGTCGGGCGATAACAAATTCCGCAACGTTGACTCGTTGGGATTAGCAATTGCAAGGACAATAAAGATGAAATGAATTTCTTAATGGCGGGCGGTAAAAGTTCATATTGCTGAAAATGTATAAAAGTTTAAAACCTTGGTCGAAACACTACCCGACAATCCAAAGTCTCAAAGTTGGTTGAAGCAGGCAGATCCAGAATGAGTAAGAATAAATCCCATATGAACGGTCAGGACTTTTCACCACACGCAAAACCGGCGGCGGAAATTGCCGAATTATACGATGTCGAAATTTCCATTGGTTTATCAACAAAGGCCGCAGCGAACAGGCTTAAAACGAATGGTCTAAATGTAATCGAACGAAAAAGTTCACGCCGGTGGTGGAATCTTTTGCTTGCTCAATTTTCGAGCATTGTCGTTTGGCTGCTGGCATTCGCGGCGCTCGTATCGTTTTTTACTGAAAACACACTTGAAGCGATCGCGATCCTTGTCGTTTTGGTTTTAAATGCTGCCGTCGGTTTTGCCGTCGAATGGCGAGCCGGGCAGGCGCTCGAGGCGTTGAGGAAAGCAACAAAAACCACGGCAAGGGTCAGGCGCGAGGGCCGCGAACACATCATAGAATCAGAAGAACTCGTTACCGGAGATATCCTGATCATCTCAGCCGGCGACCGTATTCCGGCAGATCTCCGAATCTTCGAATCAGCAAATTTACGCGCAGACGAATCAACGCTGACCGGCGAAAGCGGCTCGGTTGAAAAGGATTCTCCTAAGGCTCGAATTGACGCACTCCTTGCCGAACGGCATTCGATGCTTTATCTAGGGACGACTGCGGTCGCCGGCAGTGCCGTGGGAATCGTTACGGCGACCGGCTCAAATACTGAAATAGGAAAGATCGGACGGCTTGTCGCTGAAGTTGATGAAAGCCAAACACCGCTTCAGCGAAAGCTCGGGGAACTTGGCAGGCGACTTGTTTTTGTAGTTTTAATAATTGCCGCGATCGTTCTGATCGCCGGAGTTATTCGCGGAGATGAAATCTGGCTGATGCTCGAAGTTTCGATCAGCCTTGCAGTTGCAGCTGTACCTGAGGGTCTGCCGGCAGTTACTACTTTGATCCTCGCGTTAGGAGTCTTACGAATGGCTCGTCAGAATGCGATCGTCAGGCGGCTCGCCGCGGTAGAAACGCTTGGAAGTTCGACTGTCATTTGCACGGACAAGACCGGAACACTGACCGAAAACCGAATGACCGTTCAGGAATACGAACTCGGAAATGGCCGCACTATCATCGTCTCAGGAGAATCGGCAGCTGCTGCGGATAACGAAAAGCCGTTTGATCTAAGTGAGGAAAATCTCACACGTCTGTTGAAAGTCAGTATTCTCTGCAATGAGGCGGCATTTGATGAGCCTGATGAAAGTGGTCAACTTCAAGCTATTGGCGATCCGACCGAAACCGCGTTGCTTTTTGCCTTTGAAAAATTTGGATCGGGCGTTGAAGAAGCGAGATCCGAGTATCAAAAGTTGCACGAATACCCATTTGATTCCACAACGAAGCGAATGATCACGGTTTTACGAAACAGGGACGGAAGGGATCTTGTTGCCATGAAAGGCGCTCCCGCGGTCGTTCTGGATAATTGCGATAAATACATTTCGGACAATGGTGAAAGTTTAACGATTACGGATATAGTCCTTGAAAGTTTTCTCCAAATTAACCGTCAAATGGCGGACCGTGCCTTGCGTGTTTTGGCATTTGCAGACAAGCGTTTGGAAACCGGATCGGATCATGAAAACGATGGAATTATTGAAAACGGATTTACTTTTTTGGGGTATGCGGGGATGATCGATCCGCCGCGGATCGGTGTTGCCGAAGCCATAAGCAAAGCTCAGAAAGCCGGCATCCGCGTCGTAATGATGACAGGCGATCAGATAAACACCGCCCGCGCAGTGGCCGGCATTCTTGACCTGAGCAACGGAAAAGATGTAATTGCGGTTCATTCAAGTGAAATGACCGGATCTTCGGCCCGCGAAATTGCCGAAATGGCATCCAGAGCGCATGTTTTCGCGCGCGTATCACCCGCAGATAAACTTCGGATCGTACGGGCTTTACAGGATCGAGGTGAGATAGTTGCAGTAACCGGCGATGGAGTAAACGACGCACCGGCACTTAAAAACGCCGATATCGGGATCGCGATGGGATTGCGCGGGACCGAAGTCGCAAAGGAAGCATCCGACATTGTTTTAACCGACGACAATTTCAAAACGATCGTCAAAGCGATCGAAGGCGGGCGGGCGATATACGCAAATATTCTCAAGTTTGTCCATATGATGTTTTCGCATAATCTTGGAGAAGTACTGCTGGTCTTTGTCGCGATTACATCCGGTTTACCGCTTCCCCTGCTGCCCTTGCAGATACTTTGGATAAACCTTGTGACGGATATCTTTCCAGCTCTGGCGTTAGCCGTCGAGCCGCCATCGCCAAATACGATGGATCGAAAACCGCATTCTCCTTCCGGCTCGATGCTTTCAAACCGCTTTATGTTTTTGATACTTTGGCAAGGCATCATGCTTGCGGCGATCGTTCTTGCAGCTTACCTCTGGGCACTAAGCGAGTACGGTGCGGGAGTTCACGCCCGTACGATCGCGCTGCTTTCGCTCGTCGGGGTGCAGCTTGGTCATCTATTCAACTGCCGCTCCCGTTCACGTTCGGCATTCAGCGGTTTCTTCAGCAATCCATATATTTTTGTGGCAGCAGCGCTCGTTGTCGGGTTGCAGGCCATTGCCGTATATTTTTCGCCGCTTGCGCGAATTCTCGATCTGGTTCCACCGAATAATTTTGACTACATCGTTATTGGCATTTCAATAGTTTTACCAATTGTTATAGTCGAGGTTACAAAATTCTTTTCCCGTAGGCTGATGGCGCAAAATGCCTGAAAAATATATCGGACCACAATTAGGTCACATTTCTCGATAAGGTCTGACGGATCTCGTAAACAAAAAGAGATATATCTATGGTCGGAGTCGATCCAAGTTCTTCATAGCAATCTCACGGTTTTTTTCCATTGTCCCGTGAGTTCTGTCCGAGGCAGTTTTAAATCGGAAGTTAGTTGCGAAATCTTTTTACCGATTGGGGAATTTTCCGCAGTCTTTATTCTCAGATCAGCTAATAACGAGTGTTTGATGGGTTGGCATAGTAAGTGCTTTTTAGATTACTGAAGAAGGATTCTTTGGACAAATTTAAGATTTTAATAAGGAATAATTGTGTGTTGGTTCGGGGTTTTATAACGAAAAAATGAGATTGACAATGAAGTTTGTTTCAAATCGATCGAGAACGATTAATTTGCAATTTATCGTCAGGTTAAATAGTTGTTGAACTTGAGGCGATTTGCAGAATATTTCCTTTTTTATTCTTTTAAATAATACTGAAGACATTAGCTAAGTTTGGAGAACGAACGAATGGACGACGCATTATTATTACACCGATTGCATTTTGCATTTACGATCACCTATCACTATATATTTCCGCAATTGACGATGGGGCTAGCCCCGCTGATCGTGTTTTTCAAGTCAATGTATTTGTGGAAAAAGGACGATCGATACAATCGTGCGGCATATTTTTTAGGAAAAGTTTTTGCCATCAGTTTTATTTTTGGCGTTGTAACGGGAATCCCGATGGAGTTCCAGTTTGGTACAAACTGGGCAAGATTCTCGCGGTTTGCGGGCGGAGTGATCGGGCAGACTCTGGCGATGGAAGGCATGTTTGCATTCTTTCTTGAATCTGCCGTTTTGGGAATATTCCTGTTTGGTGAAAAGAAAGTCGGCCCGAAATTGCACTGGCTTTCAGCGGTGATGATCTTCATCGGCACCTGGCTTTCCGGCTATTTCATCGTTACGACGAATGCGTGGATGCAGCATCCGGTCGGTTATGAACAAACCGCCGACGGTGTTTTTCAGCTTACAAGCTTCTGGTCGCTGCTCCTGAACCCGTGGGCGATCTATCAATATATGCACACAATGGGCGGAGCAGTTGTGACCGGTTCCTTCGCCGTCGCCGCACTTGGAGCATACTTTGTATTGAGCAAAAAGAATATCGACTTTGGAAAACTGTTTTTAAGAACCGGGGTTGTCGCGGCTTGTATCGGAAGCATCTGGATGTTGTTTCCTTCGGGTGATTGGCAGGCAAAAATGGTTGCGGAACACCAGCCAATTACGATGGCAGCAATGGAAGGGATCTTCAAAACGGAAAAAGGCGCCGGTATCGTGCTGATCGGTCAGCCGAATGTTGCCGAACAGAAGATCGATAATCCGATCATTATTCCAAACGCATTGAGCTTTTTGACCTATCAGCGCTGGGATGCTGAATTAAAAGGACTCGACGCATATCCTAAGGAAGATCATCCCGATAATATCGCGCTTCTCTATTACAGTTATCACATAATGGTAGGTCTCGGAACGATATTTATTTTGATCATGCTGCTTGGACTTCTGCAATTGT
>JBGTEI010000481.1:0-1865 GCA_041747875.1 Pyrinomonadaceae bacterium
ATATATCAAAAATCAAAAGAACCGCCCCCCGAAAACCCCCGAAAAAATATGTTATTTATCCCAGTAATTCTCTAATTCCACTCCCAATCCATCCGCCAATCGGTTGACGAACGCGTAGTATCCGACGACCTGACAAATATCAAGGATCGCTTCGTCGCTAAAGCCGTTCTTGCGCAATTTCTGTACGTCTCCTTCTAACATATTCCACGGCTCAAGCGTCAATTTCGCCGTATATTCAAGCATCGCCTTGTCTTTATCATCAAGATCCGCAGCGCGAAAGTCACGTTTTAATTGTTCGCCTAATGCTTCGTCATTCAATAATTTACGGAGACCCGCCCCGTGATGTGTCACTCAATAAACACAATGATTCAAAGCGGAAACCGTGACCGCGATCATCTCGCGCTTTGCCTTTGGCAGATCGCGGCTGCTCGTCATTAGCACCTTGTAAAGCTCGTAATGTGCGTCCAAAGACGTCTGGCTCAGACTATGGATCTTCAAAATATTGTCGACACCGCCCCACGGCGCGGTCAATTTTTCGTAGGATTCTTTTAACTTTCCATCTGCACTTTCCTCGTCAATTACTTTTATCCAGGCCATAGGATCAAACTCCGGTATTTTAAATTTTCTTGACAAACCCCGCCGTTTTATTGATACTTCGCTTACAGAAGCGCTATTTCGGACTCACTCTTACGTTGCGATCGGACAATTCTCATCAATTGCCGACCAAAATTACTCAACACAGTTTCTGCGCAACACTCAAACAAGATAGTCCTCAACCTTAACCTCATAAAGGAGACTCACAATGAAAAAACTACTATACCCGATATTTTTATGTCTGGCGCTTAGCCTCGCTGTAAGCGCACAATCCGGGTCAAACAATGCAGCTTCCACTTCAACCCCAGGCGCAAAACGCGGTCCGGTTTTCCGGGCGACCAAAGAACAGATCACACAGATCCAAACGCTTCTCAAGAAAAACGGAACATTCAGCGGCGAGATCGATGGAAAATTCAGCGATGATTTCCGTGAAGCCGTAAAGGACTATCAGGGAAAGAATGAACTAAAAAAGACCGGCACCGTTAATCGCGCGACACTTGAAAAAATGGGAGTGGCACTGACTGAAAAACAAAAAGAATCTCCGGTTAATCCAGGTTCTTTTGATACATCTGAAAATGATAAACCGGAAAAGTCGGCAAAATCCCGAAAGAAGGCATTTCGTCCGAGCAAGGATCAGGTGACGCAAGTTCAAACCAAACTAAAAAGCGCAGGCTCGTACAGCGGCGCTGCTGACGGTAAATACAACAAAGATTTCCGGGCATCGATCCGCGCATTTCAATCTGCAAACGGACTGGCGCGAAAAGGCTCTCTAAATCGTGCAACACTTGAGAAAATGGGGATCGAACTGACGGAAGCTCAAATGGAAATTCCGGCGGATCCCGATGATCTCGCATCAGCAAAGTCCGCTGGCAGCGGGAACAAAACGGGAAGGAAAATATTCCGGGCGACAAAAGAGCAGATCGCTTCCGTTCAGGAAATGCTTAAGTCAAAAAGCCTCTATTCGGGCGAAGCGACCGGCAAATTGAATGATGAGACACGTGCTGCAATTCGCGAATGGCAGTCCGCAAACAACGTAGATAAAACCGGAACCCTCAACAAAGTAACTTTAGAAGCGATGGGAATCGAATTGACAGATACACAGAAGGAATTCTAGAAATAATCGATCCGATCCATTTCGCCCGCTCGATTACCGGATATTGCGCGTTTTTTGCGTTTTCGGTATTCGGCGGGCAGTTTTTATTTTTGGAAAATCCTCGTTTCTGAAGTATATTTTTCGAATGCAGGAAACAAATATTTACGCCTATATAACT
>JBGTEI010000482.1:0-13071 GCA_041747875.1 Pyrinomonadaceae bacterium
TAAAAGAGGTTGAAGTAGGTATTGATGTACTGCTCAGTGCGGATCACCTATTTTTAACGTCCGCCGGAATCGGAATCACTCAGATCGGAAGATTCGGGGAAAAAGAATTCTCCCGCAAACTCCACGCACTAACCCAGGTAATAGAATCAATAACGTAAGGTCGTTCCAAACGTCTTAAGCAACGGTTCCTCCGCAGCTCGAACCGGAACCTGCCGTACATCCAAAGCAATGGGAGTTTGTCATTATTTCCCGGTCCGTAAATCCTTCCATCGAAAGATCAAATATTGTCCGCGAAACTCCTTCTGCCACCGGGATATCCAACATTTGATTAAAATCACAATCGAAAAGATTTCCAAGCCAGTCCACGCTCAGCGTGTTTCGGCACATTAAGCCTTCGACCGTCGAAGGGTTAAAAGCATTTACGAGCTTACTCATATAGCTTTTTTCGTTTTGCGAACGTCTGAGCCAATCTAAATAGCGCGCGATCGGCATGTTGGTGATCGTGTATAAGTTGTTAAAAACAATATTGTACCGGGATTTGAGTTCGCGTTTGAAATCCCTCCCGATCGAGGCCTGATCGGGCGGGAGAAACGCGCCGACCGGATTATAAACCAGATTCAATACAAACTTTTGATCGATACCGTACCCCATACGGTTCAGCTTTTTTAATGCCTCTATCGATTTGCTAAAAACGCCTTCCCCTCGCTGGGCATCCGTTTGGGAACCGGTAAAATAGGGCAAAGACGAAACCACTTCGACTCCGTTGTTGGCAAAAAATTCGGGCAGATCTTCATAGCCTTTTTCAAACATCACGGTCAGATTATGTCTAACGACAATTTTTACTCCCAACTTTCTCGCTTCAGTTACAAAATAGCGAAAATCCGGGATCAGTTCGGGAGCCCCGCCTGTAATATCGAGCGTAGGAATTTTGTTCTGGCTTAAAACTTGCAGGCATGCATCGATCGTATCGCGCTGCATAATTTCTGTTCGGCTCGGCGAGGCGTCAACGTGGCAATGCTTACACACCTGGTTGCAAAGTTTACCGACATTTACCTGTAGGATCTCAACATTTGTCGCCCGCAGATCGAGATCGTTTCGTTCTAGTATTTCCTCAAATGAAACGGGTGACTCGGGTAGTCCCGGTCTGCCGTTCCGACGAGTTATCTGAATTCGTGCGGTTTGCGTCATAGAAGAGGAGCGCAGGCAATGTGCCCGCAATAAACGCCAAAGCGTTTGAATAAAAATTGCTTGTATTTACTATCTACGAAAACGTTCCACTCATATCCCGGCGTTTTCGTGCTATCGGACTCAATCAAGGTTGGCAGCCTGCGTTCCACGCCAATTACATCGAAACCTTGTCGTGAGCATTCCGGGATTGAATACCATGGATAAGACTCGCGCCGCCGCGGATCGCTGAAGCGAGATGCATCGCTTCCGTCATTTGCTCCATGTTCGAGCCGTTTTCCAAGCTGCTATTGGTGTATGCGTCAATACAGTACGGGCATTGGATCGTAACCGAAACTGCTAAGCCAATAAGCGCTTTTTCACGTTTAGACAGCGCTCCTTCGTCCTGGCAAGCTTGATACCATGCCATAAATTTTTCAAACAATTCGGGTGAATGTTTCCCGACCTCGCCAAACCGTTCCAGATCTTCTTCTTCGTAATAGGACATATATTCTTGATTTATTCAAAACATTCTAATTTATTTACAGACCTGCGCCTTTACTGCGGTGTAACAGCATAAATTTCTCGATCTGTCTCCGATGCCGCAGAACGTGAACTATCGCATGCTCCATCAATTGGTCGATATTGTACTTAATATCCCAACGAGTAACGAAATAAACATTTTCCACTTGTTCGTCGGTTATGGGCGGATCGCTTTCAAATGTTTCATAACAATATGTCATCATTCCTTCGATCTCGGCGCCTATTTCATTTTGCGGAATTTGCTTATCGGCAATCGGTAACACCTCCAAAGACAAGGCTTCACGGATGTAGTTTGAATATCCGTAACCCGCGCGAACCACATGATTCATAATGACCTCAATAGAATGACAATGCTCGCTTTCGCCTTCAACGATCCGTTTGTAATCTTCAGCATCGATGTTTTCAAGAACAAACCTCAATTCTGCCATCGCCCTTTTGTATTCGTCCAGAATGGAACCGATCGCTCCGACGCGAAATTCTTCTAAACTCCTTTTCAATAACCACTTCCTCCTTTAGATCTTGAGTAAAAATTTGTCGATCTGTCTGCGGTGCCTGAGTATGTGCATAACAGCATGTTCGAGCAGTTGTTCAATATTTTCGGAAAATTTCTCGGTCCGGTAAACGATTAGTCCGTTCATTTCTTGATAACTCATTTCCCATTTTCCGCCGAGAGTTTCGATAGTATATTCGAATACTTTTTCAATTTCATCGCCGATCTCAGACTTTTGGATCTGTGGTCTTTCATCGCCGAAAGGCTTATGCGGAATAGAAAAATGGCCGCGAATGGAATTGGCATAACCATAACCGGCATGCACGACGTGATTCATCATCGTCTGTATCGATTGACAATCGGAATCTTCGGTTTCGGGATCAAGAATTCTTGCATAATCATCTTCCGTGATGGTTTCAAGCAGTCTTGTGAGTTCGAGTGCCGCGCGCTCATATTCATCCATCAGCGCTCCGATCCCGCCACTTCTGTAATCTTCTAATTTGTCTTTTGGTTTCATAAAGCTGCCCCTAATTAACAACAATCTCCATCGATCCCACAGTCTTCGCCGGCTTCGGTTACATTGTACTCTAACCCCTTTGTCTCACGCGGATTCCTTCTTGCGGTTCGTCTGCAATCGAATTCAACAGCGTCCCCAAAGGCGATCTCTTCGATCGGTTCTACGGCGACGATCTGCGATGCGTAGGGTTCATTCTGATATATCTGAAAAGTTTTGTCGCAAACTGCCATTCGCTGTCCGCGTTCGAGCATGTGTCCGTCATCGTCGAGTACTTTTTTCCACGGACCTTTGTAAACTACTGCCTGATTTCTCTCAAAACAAGCTCCTTGTTTGCCTTTGTAAGCGACAACGGTTATCGAACGAAATTCTATCCCTTCAACCGTTTGCCACGGCTTTTCGTCCCGTTTGACGATCTCCATTCCGTAAAATCCGGCGCGCTCAAACGCATCTATAAAAGAGTCTTCGCGAAAAGCTCCTGATATACAGCCGCTCCAAAGTTCGGGGTCGTCCTGAAGATGCTGCGGAACGTCTTCATCGGCGACGATGTCCGAGATCGCAACCCTTCCGCCGCGCTTTAAGACGCGAAACATCTCGTCAAACATCTGCTCCTTAAATTCCGGTTTCACTAAATTTAATACACAATTCGACAAAATCACGTCGATCGAATCATCGGCGATCAGCGGATTCTCGATCTTCGATCGGTTTACAAAGGATTCATAACTTACAAGATCCTCCGCCGAATTTACCGGGTTTTCATTCAGGAATTGATCTACCAAACTCAGATCCAATTTGAGATCCTGGATCTTCCCGTACCTAAAATCGACGTTTCCATACCCGATCTTTTCTGCTAATTCATCGCGGTATTTGTTGGCGAGTGTGAGCATTTCGGTATTTGTATCAACGCCGATCACTTTTCCTTGCTCGCCGACGATCTGCGACGCGATATAGCAAATTTTCCCGCCGCCCGAACCAAGGTCGAGAACCGTTTCGCCCGTCTTCACATAAGCCGAAGGATCTCCGCAGCCATAATCGCGGTCGATAATTTCGTCAGGTAAGATCTTCAAAAACTTCGGATCGTATTCGACGGGACAGCAGAGGGCTTCTTCCCGTTCGTTTGAGGCAGCACCGTATCTTACGCGAACGGCGGCTTCGACATCTAGGTCGTAAGGCATATATGTTTTATCATCTCCTAAAAAGATTGGCCGCAAGGCGTCGCTAAAACTTCCGGTAAAGTACAATTTACCCAGTTGTTGTTTACAAGAAACGGAAATTTTAGCTTCACTCTGCGGCTAGTAATTAGATGTCCGCAGTTCGCAAATTTATTCCAAAAATGAAAAAAGCGATCATTATTATGGCAAAAGTTCCAAACGCCGGCGCCGTAAAAACACGAATGCAGCCATTCCTGACCGAGACTGAATCTGAGGAACTCTCGACTGCATTTCTTCTCGACGCCGCGCAAAAAACCTCAATTATTGATTGCGAAACGATTATCGCATTTTCGCCAATAGATGAGGAAGCAAAGTTAAAGCGTATTTTGAAATATCAGCACATTTTCGTCGGTCAGGAAGGTAAAGATCTTGGCGAACGTATGTTCAATGCGTTTGAATTTGCTTTTAAGAGAGGTGCCGAGGCAGCAGTAATGTTTGGTACTGACAGTCCCACTTTTCCGTCTGAGTTTATAAACAGGGCTTTTGAATTTCTTGAGAAGGGTGCAGATGTGGTACTGGGCGAAACTGAGGACGGCGGTTTTTATTTTATCGGTTTCCGGGAACACGCACGCGAGATCTTCGGAAATGTTGAATGGAGCACGAAAGATACTTTTCACCAAACTTTATCAAACATCAAAAGCCGGAAACTAAAACTCGAAATGCTGCCTCGCTGGTACGACGTAGATATTCCAATTGATCTCGATCGACTCCATTCAGAACTGAGGCGCGAGCCAAATTCGGCCGTCTACTGCGAAAAATGGTTTAAGCAAAATGTTAAATTTTAGTAAAAGAGCACTTTTATTTTAGGTGTCCGCAATATACTCAATTTCGACCAATCGCCTTTCTTTGCGGGGCTGTGCTCAGAATTGTCAGAAAGACGTATGAAGTTTTCAACTCCTGAAACAAAATATCGAAGCGGAGTAATCAGCAAATACGCCAAACTCGTTTCGAGCAGTAGCTTTGGCGCCGTCACGGATTAAAACTCATCTTAAATGTAAATGTGTGAATCAATATGACTTAGCACCTCGGTTTGGAATTCGGATCTTTGGGGGGCATCGAAGTTAAATTTTCAATTTTTGAAATCGAAGTTGACAAGAGTTTAGAAATTGTCGTAGCGTAAAAGCACGCATTGAGGGAAACAGAAAAAATTGAGAGATCAGCTTTCTGTGCAAACCAAACCAGAAATGCGTAATTGAAAATTTTACAAACGTGGCGATTTAAGGCAACTTGCTCCACGAAAAAAACTGCTAAAGGTCTCGGAGAATTCTTAATTCGCCGAACTAAACGAAAGATCATAAAAAAGTCTTCGTGCAACTTTTAGCACGGAGGCTTTTTTTTCGTTTAAAGATGAAGTTGCTGAAAAAAAATATCAAAGGGAGTTAAAGAAAGTGACAAGTGACAAGTAACAAGTAACAAGTAACAAGGAAGCGGCAACACGTGACAAGGTTCTTTTTTCCTTCTTGTCACTTGTCACCCGTCACTTGTTTCTTTCACTGTTAACACGCCACTGAATAAACCATGTCAGAAGAAACAAAAAAATATCATTTCAATACCGCGGCTATCCATGCCGGACAAACCCCTGATTCGGCAACGGGTTCGCGGGCCGTTCCGATTTACCAGACGACGAGTTACGAATTCGAGGATGCGGATCATGCAGCAAGGCTTTTTGCGCTTCAGGAATTTGGGAATATTTATACCCGCCTGATGAATCCGACGACCGATGTTTTTGAACAACGGATCGCTGCACTTGAAGGCGGGATCGCCGGTCTTGCAACTGCGTCCGGTCAAGCCGCAGAAACTTTAACGATTCTAACTTTGGCAAAAGCGGGCGATGAAATAATTTCAACCACGTCGCTTTATGGCGGAACTTACAACCTCTTTCACCATACGCTGCCAAAATACGGGATCAAATTTCACTTCGTTGACGGCGCTGATTTTGAAGGTATCGAAGCCGCGATAAACGAGAAAACGAAAGCGATCTACAGCGAATCTGTCGGAAATCCAAAGCTCGATATCATCGATATTGAGAAGCTCGCCGAGATCGCTCATCGTCATAATGTTCCGCTCGTTATCGACAACACGACGCCTTCTCCGGCACTTGTCAGACCGATCGAACATGGTGCGGACATCGTTCTCAATTCCGCGACGAAGTTTATCGGCGGACACGGTACGACGATCGGAGGAATCATCGTTGACGCAGGAAATTTTGATTGGAAGGCGAGCGGGCGCTTTCCTGAATTTACTGAACCGGATCCGAGCTACCACGGAATTTCGTACACCGAAGCGTTTGGAAATTTGGCGTTTATCTTAAAGGCGCGGGTGCAGGGTTTGAGAGATACGGGTGCGGCGCTTTCGCCGTTTAGTTCGTTTCTTCTTCTTCAAGGTGCGGAAACCCTTCATCTTCGCGCCGAACGACATTCGGAAAACGCGATCGAGGTGGCGAAGTATTTGGAAGATCATGAGCTCGTTGAATGGGTAAATTATCCCGGACTCGAATCAAGTGAATACTACGAACTGGCAAATAAATACCTGCCGGACGGAAAAGGTGCTCTTGTTACATTTGGGATCAGAGGTGGATATGAGGCTGGGAAGAAATTTATCAACTCGGTCGAACTTTTTAGCCTCGTCGCAAATATCGGCGATGCAAAATCGCTTGTTATTCATCCGGCTTCGACCACTCATCAACAGCTGACAGAAGTAGAACAAGCGACAACAGGCGTCACCCCTGACCTGATCCGTTTGAGTGTCGGGATAGAGGATATTCGCGATATTTTGGACGATATCGAAAATGCGCTGCAGTTGAGTCAGACAGAGGAACCGCAGACGGCGAATGCTTGAAAGAGTTTAGCCGCAAAGGTCGCGAAGAGCGCAAAGGTTTTTAAGATTAATTTTCTTCCCTTTGCGTACTTAGCGTCCTTCGCGGTTGAACATGTCTATTATTATGTTTGAGATAGATTTCAAATTTGAAGATCCATTTATGCTTGAAAGCGGAGAAGAGATCCGCCCACTTGATCTGCGGTGCACGATCTACGGGACGCTGAATGCCGATAGATCAAACGCCGTGCTCGTATTTCACGCGCTGACCGGAAGTTCGCGGATCGCCGAATGGTGGAGCGATATTTTGGGCGAAGAACTAGGTCTCGACACGTCAAAATATGCGTTCGTTTGTGTCAACTATCTTGGTTCATGCTATGGCTCGACGAGTGCAGAATTGCTTTCAAAACGGGCAAATTCCAGAAAGAAAAGATTGCCTGTGATCACCGCGCGCGATATTGTGCGGACAAATTTCAAGCTGCTCGAATACTTAGGGATCAAAAAACTTAAGGCGCTTGTCGGCGGATCGGTCGGCGGAATGCTTGCGCTTCAATTTGCGGCCGATCATCCGGAATATGCAGAAAAGTGCGTCGCGATCGGCGCTACGCCGCTTTCGTCGATGGGTCTGGCGCTAAATCACCTACAGCGTCAGGCACTGCGAGTTAACGACATTGAAATGGCGAGAAAGATCGCGATGATCTCATATAAATCTGCAGAATTTTTTGACTCGAGATTTTCGCGAAATCCAAACCGCAATGATGAATCGCCTGCGTCAGATCACGATTGCCGTTTTGATGTTGCCGGATATTTAGACTACCAGGGAGATATTTTCAATCGGCGTTTTGATAGCGAAAGCTACAAATTGATAACAAAGGTTATGGATCTTTTTGAACTAAGCGATGATGAGATCGGCCGGATCCGTGCCGAAGTTTCGCTTATCGGGATCTCGAGCGACTGGCTTTTTCCTGCACAAGACGTTGAAAAATTTGATAAAAAACTTTGTTCTTTTGGCGTAAGTTCGAATTTTATAAAGCTTGAGTCCGACGACGGGCACGATGCTTTTTTAAGTGATCCGGAGAAGATGAACGAAATCTTGAATGGTGTGATAGGTGAAAAGTTACGGGCGGGTCAGGGAATTTAGACACTGACACTTGCCTGAGATTATCAAAAAAATAGAAAATTATGAGCGAAAAGATCGTAGAAAAAAAATTACCAGATTACTTACTGAGCGGTAAAACCGCCGTCGTAACGGGCGGTTCCCGCGGGATCGGACGGGCAACGGCATTGCGTTTGGCTGAGGCGGGCGCAAATGTCGTCGTAAATTACTTAAGTCATAAGGACGGGGCGGACGAAGTTGTCGCGAAGGCGCTGGAACAAGGCGTTGGAGCCGTTTCGTTCCAGGCGGATGTTGCAAAGGTCAGCGAAGCCGATGCGCTTGTTGAAAAAGCGGTCAGTGAGTTTGGCGGCGTCGACATTCTCGTTGCAAATGCAGGAATCTGGGAAGGAGCACCGGTCAATAAGATGAGCGAAGTTCTTTGGGATCGTGTGATCGACGCAAACTTAAAAGGTACGTGGACGGTAAGCCGCGCTGCCAGTGAACATTTTTTGAAGCAAAATTCCGGAAATATCGTGATCGTTTCTTCTACCGCAGGACAACGCGGCGAAGCCGGCTATTCAAATTACGCGGCGTCAAAGGGCGGACAGATCGCTTTTACAAAAGCACTTTCAAACGAACTCGCGCCGGTCGTAAGGGTCAACGCTGTTGCGCCGGGCTGGGTTGATACGGGGCTTAACGACGAGGTTTTCAATGACGCAAGTTTTGTTCAGAGGGTCGTCGAAGGAATCCCGCTCAAGCGCGTCGCGACAGCGGATGATGTCGCGCTCTCGATAATATTTCTAGCTTCGGATTGGTCACGTCATATTACCGGCGAGATCATAAACGTCAATGGCGGCGCTGTTTTATGCGGATAGAATCGACTTTGAATACAAGATCGAATTAAACCTGAAGCGAGCTGCTTTGCGTCTGTCAAAGATTTAAATTAATTTATCAATCAATAAAGTGAGCGAAATTAAACCAACGATAATGAAATTCGGCGGCACGTCTGTTAAAGATGCCGAAGCTTTTAAGCGAGCCGCGAATATTATTCTGGGCGAGAAAGAGAATTCTCCGATCGTCGTAACTTCGGCAATGGCGACGGTTACAGATGCACTGCTAAATGCGTTCGAGGTTTCAAAAGACGGGGATTCTGCACAAGGATTTGCATCTCTTGTCGAACATTTTGACCGGCATCAGGCGGTTGGCGAAGAGTTGTTAACCGATGCAGGGCTAGCCGCATTTTTGACCGAATTAAATCTTGCGAAGGAGGATCTGTCAGGATTGCTGCTTCGCGCCGAACGACGGAGTCTTCCGCTTCAGATGCTAAAGGATGCGGTAGTTTCTTATGGTGAACAGCTTTCGTCGCGCTTGCTTGCGGAAGTTTGTAAATCAATTGGTCTAAACGCCCGACAGGTCGATGCGCGGCGCCTGATCGTAACCGATGATGAATACGGCGCTGCAAGACCGATCTGGGAAGATACGGAAGAATTCGTAAGGCTTGAATTGTACTCTTTATTGGAATCGGACGAGATCCCGGTGCTGGGCGGATTTATTGCTGCGAACCGCGGCGGCGAGACGACAACTCTTGGCCGCGGAGGCTCGGATTATTCGGCGGCGTTGATCGGTGCTGCTCTGAAGGCCAGGGAGATCCAGATCTGGACCGACGTGACAGGGGTTTTAACTTGTGACCCAAGAGTTTGCGATGGTGCGCGGACGATCGAAACCCTTTCGTACAGCGAAGCGGCAGAACTCGCATATTTTGGTGCGAAAGTGCTCCATCCTAAAACGATCCAGCCGGCGGTTGATTTCGCGATCCCGGTAAGAGTTTGCAATTCGCACTCTCCGCTTGAAACAGGGACGTATGTTTTAGCCGAAAGCGGGATCGCTCCGAATCGGATCAAGTCGATCGCGCATAAAACAGGGATCACGATCCTGCGCATAACATCGGCACGAATGCTTGGTGCATATGGTTTTATGTCAGCGCTTTTTCAGGTTTTTGAACGGTTTCGCGCCGTCGTTGATGTAGTCTCAACGTCCGAGGTATCGGTCGCGATGACGCTTGATAATACGGAATCGCTAGATAAGATCGTTGCCGAACTCGAGCGTTTTGGTGAGGTCGACGTAAAACACGGTCATGCCGTCATCTGTATCGTCGGAGAAGGTCTGCGCGATTCTCCCGGGCTCGCATCGAAAATATTCTCAACGATCGAGGATATAAATATTTCACTCATTTCCCATGGCGCCTCGAATGTAAATCTAACCTTTGTGGTGAAGGAAGAATTCGTGGGTGATGTTATCAGAAAGCTACACATGTCATTCTTTTCATCAAGAAGCAACTAATTATGGATAAAGTCCCGGTTACTGTCGTAATACCCGCATTTAACTCCGAGCGTTTTATTGGCGAGGCGATCGAAAGCGTTATTCTGCAGACATTGCCCGTCAGCGAGATCATTGTTGTCGACAACAACTGCACGGATAATACACGGAAGATCGCTGAAGACCTCGGTGCAACCGTGATCGATCAGAGCAAACAAGGCGCTTCAGCCGCCCGCAATCTTGGAATTATGAAAGCCGAAAGTGATTGGATCGCATTTCTGGATTCAGATGACTTTTGGGAAAAACATAAGATCGAACGTCAATGGCAGGCGATCAAACGATTTCCGGATTCAAGGTTCATTTCGTGTGATTTTGGACTCCTTATTGAACCGGTGCGAGAGAAAATATCTCCGAAGCGTACAAAAGAGCCTGAATGCAATGATTCGAATATGTTGATAGTCGATGGAGATCTTAGCTATTGTCCGGCATATACAAATGATTTATTTAAATGGATCCTGATGATGACCTCTACTACTATGTTTCATCGTGACGTATTCGCGCACGTAGGCGCGTTTGACGAAGCTTTACCGCTCGCTCAGGATTTGGAATTCTTTCAGCGGGCGCTCGCACGGTTTCCGGTTGCGACGGTAAAATTGCCACTCACTTTTATCCGAAAACATGGCGAGAACAGATCGGACGATCAGGAAGCATTAATGGAAATGCATATTAGGGTTACGGAGAAGATGCTGGAGTCTCCCAAATCATATCCGCCGGGCAGCGGAGAATTTTTCCGCGAGCGAATGAAGCTTACATTCTTGACCAATAGCGAGAAATTGAGCACCAATACCAAAAAAACCGGGAACGATTGAGAATACGATCCTCGTTCCCGGCTTAAAATCACAGACTTTAGAGATATTGATTCAACTGCAAACAAATGTCTACTGGAGATTGAGGGACACACGTTAAGGAACCACAGCATGGTGTGCCGGCAGGATCGCATGGCTGACCCAAACTAATACAACTCTGAGCCTTAGCTGCAGAAGGCACAACTAACGAGGAAACCAGCGGCAGAGCAATAGCCGACGCCAACCCAACATTTCTTATAATCTCCCGTCTGGACAAGCCGTTAAATACCGCCGTATTTATGGTGTTATCTTCAAGCAGACCGTCGGTCTTAAACTGGTCTATCGCCAGCCAAACCATATCTACGGAAACTTCAGCTCTTATCTGTTCTTTTAATGAAACAGAGATCTGATCGACGGATCGCTCTCCGTTACATAAATGCCAGATAAGTGAGGACGTTTCGTTGAGGCAATAAGCCTTGTTTTTCTTTAGGTCATACACTAAAGTTTCACCCGCTATCTGTTGGGTAAGTATCTCGCTCTTTCTTGCACAAGGTTTTGTTTCAAATTTCATAAATTTCTCCTTAACTATTGATAAAAAACAATTTGAAGAATCTTAATAACCGGAAAGTTGACGCACTTATGGCCGGGGAATCCGAATATAAGACCCAACCAAATTGATCGGGTCAATGCTCAACTGGAAAATTTCTTCGTATATGTTTGTGCGAGAAATATACACTAAAAGTGACATAAAAAACAAAGGAATTGTGTCGCCGCCAATCGCAGCAATGTTTGACCTATCTTTCAAACATAAAAGGCAAGTGTTATCGTATTGATTTCCATAGTTCCAACGGAAGAAAGTGAAATTACGATTACAAGTTTATCTCTGTGGTTATGAGTGTTTTAACGTTGCTGCGAATCAATAAGGTTTTTGTTACAACCCTCGGACACCCTTTCGAAAAACATAAGAATGAATGATCTAGAAAAATATTTTAATAATAATGATGGACGTTATATGGACAAGTGGGAGCACTACTTTGAGATATACGACCGGCACTTCAGCAGATTTAGAGGCACCAAAGTTAACGTCATGGAGATCGGAGTCTTTCACGGTGGAAGTCTGCAGATGTGGAAGGACTATTTTGGGCCAAAGGCGAAAATTTTTGGTATTGATATAAATCCGGAGTGTAAGGGTTTTGAAGAAGAAAATATTGAGATCCTGATAGGCTCACAGGCTGATCCGGGATTCTTACTGGAAGTAACGGAAAAGATCCCAAAGATCGATATCTTGATCGATGACGGCGGGCATTTAATGAGTGAGCAGATTATTACTTTCGAAGAACTTTTTGATCATATTAAGCCAAACGGTGTCTATTTATGCGAAGATCTCCATACATCATATTGGTCCGAATTCGGCGGCGGATACAGGAATCCGGATTCATTTATCGAATTTTCTAAAGGTCTGATCGATCAATTAAATGCTTTCCACTCGGTTGAGAAAACTCTCAAAATAAATGACTTCACGAAGTCCGCTAATTCAATTCACTATTACGACAGCGTACTGGTCATTGAGAAGAAAGATCGAAAACGACCACTAAAGATTTTCTCGAATGTCGAACGCAATTATCAACCCGCAGAATCAAAAAAACCAAAAAAAATAGAGTTTCGTCAAAATCAACCGGCATCGGGTAAGGTACCGATCTCGGTTGTTATTCCTGCATTTAATGGGGAACGCTTTATAGGCGACGCCATAAAGAGTGTACAGGCGCAGACGCTAAAGGTAGATGAGATCATCGTCGTCGATAATAATTCGACCGACAGATCGCGGGAAATTGCGCTCAAACTCGGTGCGCGCGTTATCCGGCAGCCGAAGCAAGGAACGCCGGCGGCGCGAAACATGGGAATCAGGGTAAGCCGGAATAATTGGATCGCGCTTCTCGATCAGGATGATATCTGGGAAAAGGATAAGATCGAATATCAATGGGAAGCGATGCAGCTCTTTCCCGCAGCACGTTTGATCGGCTGTCATGTAGAAATGCTTTCCGAGTTAACCGGAGAGAGAACGGTTTGGCGATACGGTG
>JBGTEI010000483.1:0-2549 GCA_041747875.1 Pyrinomonadaceae bacterium
TCAGAGGACGAAAGCGTACCGTTTAATTTGTGGAAAAGAGTAACGAACGAGCCGATTCCCGGCGGTGATTTTGATGATCCGGCCGTTGCGGTTGGAAAACGATATTTTTATAAACTGACGCAAGTTTTTAACAATGGTAAAGAAAGTAATCCGATCACGCCCAAAAGCAGCTACATTGATCACGCCGGAAACACATTTGAGCAAAACCCTCTGAAAGATTTTGCCGGATATAATATGTACCGCTCGGCCGATGAGAATGTCCCGCTTGACCAATGGGAACGAAGGAATCAAGTTCCGATCCCGACACTTGAATATAAAGATGAAGGTGTAGAATCAGGCGAAGTCTACTTCTACTATGTCAGGGCGGTCGATTCAAAAGGAAACGAATCTTCACCCGGCGAGGTTATGCGGGTCATACGAAAATGATATCGAGAAACAAATTATCAAAAAGGAATGCGCGGAATGATTTGGCGATATTACTCTTCGCGCTTTTTCAGAAAAGTCATGAGAATATTAAGATCCGAACAGAAAAAACCGAAGTAGATAAACTCAATTTCGAAAGGATCCGCTGTCCAAAATGCGGTTGGCAGCCGAGCGCTTCAAGTCTTTGGTTTTGCAGCGATTGTTTGGAGCCGGAATTTTATCTTGCGGGTTGCGGAACTTGTTGGAATACCTTTAATACGCGTGGGAAGTGCCCTGGGTGCGAACATATTTGGCGCTGGACATCATGCCTTTCGTGCAGCAAATGGTCACTGCATGATGATTGGTATTTCATTAACGAATGAGAAAATTTGAGTAAATTAATATATTAAAATCAAAGGAGAGGAAAACAACTAATGAATTTGGGAATAAACTCGCTGTCACTTGCCGTAAAGGACATTCAGGCATCAAAAACATTTTATGAAACTCTTGGATTTACCTGTGTGCCGGATGGCGGCTCGGTCGAAGAAAAATGGATTATCATGCAGAATGGCAGCACAAAGATCGGATTGTTTCAGGATATGTTTCCGAACAATATCATTACCTTTAATCCAAAAGATGCGCGTACGATCCACAAAACGGTTTCAGAAGCAGACGTCCCGATCATTTCGGCCTCAAAGAATATTGAAGAAGGTGAGGGGGCGTGTAATTTTATGATCTCAGACCCGGACGGCAACCAAATATTGTTTGATCAGTTTGAATAAGCGGAATTTACAAATATTAACCAATTCTCATTATTCCGCGTAATATAGTAAATTAATCACTAAATGATTTTAGACAGATCTTTTGTTTAAGATTGCATCTTACAGATGTTTTTTGAGATCTTGTACATAAGATAGAAGGAGTAAAATGGATAGCACAACTTTTCAACAAGCACCGCAGGGTCATATGGCAGCAGAAGCATTACCGTATGAAAGAGCTGCTTTTGTTCGTAAAACATACGTCCATCTCGCGATCGCGGTCGGCGTGTTCGCACTTATGGAGGCATATCTCGTAACGTCGGGCGCCGGACTCGCAATTGCGCAGACGATGCTCGGCGGACGCTGGTCGTGGGCGATCGTGTTAATTGCTTTTATGGGTGTTTCCTGGCTCGCACAATCATGGGCGCGTTCTGAAACATCACGTCCGATGCAGTATATGGGACTGATCCTTTATACCGTCGCCGAAGTGATCATTTTTCTGCCGTTGCTTTTTATCGCTGCAACGTATTCGGGCATTGATGTAATTGTCAAAGCGGGTGTTGTGACAGCGGGATTGTTCTTAGGATTAACTGCTGTGGTATTCCTGACGCGGAAAGATTTTTCGTTTTTGGGACCGGTCCTCGCGATAGGAGGATTTGTCGCACTTGGATTTATATTTTCCGGAATAATGTTTGGCTTTAGTCTTGGAAATATCTTCGCATTTGCAATGGTTGCATTTGCCGGCGGCGCGATCCTTTATGAAACGTCAAATATGCTTCATCATTATCGTACCGATCAGTATGTTGCGGCATCGCTTGGTTTATTCGCAAGTGTAGCGCTTCTCTTCTGGTATATTCTGTCGATCTTTACAGGTCGGGATTAAATTGTATTTGGTCGCGAAAATTAGAATGAATTTTAGAAGAGTGTTCATCGGTGAACACTCTTCTTTTTGGTTCTAAGTTTCGAGTTCGGATTTTATATCGAGCGTGCGGATCAAACGGTGTAAGTAGTTTGGATGTACATCAAGAAGTTTTGCGGTTTTCACATAGTTACCTTTTGCTTCCTGAAACGCATCGCCGATCAATTTCCGTTTAGCCTCTCTGACGCCTTGCTGCAGATCATAAGTTCGATTTTCGACAGGATCCTCCGGCCGGAGTTTCATTTTCGAGAACTTCCCGGGAAGATCGTCAGGATGGATCCATTCTCTAGAACCCAATACAACAGCCGATTCAATCGCATTTTCAAGTTCTCTGACGTTTCCGGGGTAATCATATTCCGCGAGGATCTTTTTCGCTTTACGGGAAATTCCGCGAATCGCCCGGTCCGACCAATTGCTGTATTTTTTTATAAATTCATCGGCGAGCAGCATAATATCATCCGCGCGCTCCC